>JAUVSF010000009.1 GCA_030597245.1 Acidobacteriota bacterium | reverse complement strand
GTGATTTCACGTTTTACGTCAAATCGGGATATCTCATCGAGGATGGCAGGCTCACAAAACCGGTCAAAGACATCAACATCATTGGCAATGGACCAAAGGTGCTCGAGAGCATCGTGATGGTTGCGGAAGACATGAAGTTGGCAGAAGGGGGTTGGACTTGTGGGAAGAATGGTCAAATGGTCCCCGTTTCGCAAGGGCTTCCGACAGTCAAGGTTTCCTCGATTACGGTTGGGGGAGTCAGTTCCTGATTTAGATGAATGCCGGCAACCAACTACTCGGAGATAAAGGGAGTACATCATGGATAAAGGAAAAAGGCTTGACTTAGCTGAGTGGGCCGCGGAATTCGCTATCCAGAAAGGTGCGAGCCAGGTAGCAGTTGATCTCGCTAACCGGAGGGTAATTGATATTCAGTACCGCGATGGAGCACTGGAGAAGCTGGAGGAGTCCACCAGCAATTCGATGTCGTTGGACATCTACGTCGAGAAGCGCTACTCGTCACATTCGACCAGTGATCTTAATCAGGATTCTCTGAAACGGTTCATCGAAGAAGCAGTGGCGATGACCAGGTTCCTCACAAAGGACGAATATCGGATGCTGCCGGATCCTAAGTACTACCGCGGGCAGAAGAAGATGGATTTGCAAATTCTTGACCCCGGGTACCCGAAACTGAATTCTCAGAGTAGAGTTGAGTTCGCTGAGGCAATTCAGCAGGCAGCAGCGGCCCAAAGCGACAAGATCATCTCTACCACGGCTTACTATAGCGATACCCAATTCGAAACAGTCAAGGTCCACAGTAATGGTTTCACCGGCGAGAAGCGAGGTACGAATTTCACAGCCGGGGCCGAAGCAACTGTGCAAGACGAAGGTGGGGGGCACCCTGAAGACTGGTTTGTTGCTACGACGCGCTTCCGGAAGGACCTGCCGGCTGCCGATGTTCTGGGTCGGAAGACCTCGGAAAGGGCCTTGCGCAAGATCGGCCAGGCAAAGATCTACTCGGGCAAATACGACATGATCCTCGAGAACCGTGCAGGCAGGCGTCTACTGGGAGCTCTGCTTCGACCGATGAGTGCTCGGTCCCTGCAACAGAAGAGCTCGTTTCTCGAGGGTAAGCTGGATCAGGAGATTGCATCCCCGCGGCTGACCATCGTGGATGATCCGTTCCTGGAAGGGGGCCTCGGATCTCGCTTGTATGACGGTGAGGGGTTGGCGGCGAAACGCCTTACATTGATCGAAAAGGGGAAGTTGAAATCGTACTTCGTCGATACCTATTACGGCAGAAAACTCGGGATGGAGCCTACCACTGCCGGCTCATCCAATCTCGTGTTCGAATACGGTGAAAACTCCCTGGACGATCTGATCCAAGCTACAGAAAAGGGGATCCTCGTAACCAGCTTCATTGGTGGAAATTCCAATCCGACTACTGGAGACTTCTCCTATGGCATCATCGGCCTGCTGGTTGAGAATGGCAAGCTGGTCAAGCCGGTTAACGAGATGAACATTTCCGGGAACCTTGGTGACCTGTTAAAGCGCCTGATTGCAGTGGGTAACGACCCGTACCCGTATTCTTCGGTCAGGATTCCCAGTCTCCGCTTTGAAGCAGTCAACTTCAGTGGGCTCTAACTGAATCGGGTCTCGGGGGCTAGGCGGAGGATAACCTTCCAGGTTGTCTCTTGAAGGAAAAGGTCTCGAAGTCTCGAAGGCCTGTTGCTCAAGGCACCTATCCTCTCAAAGCACCCAGAATGTAACAGGCCCAACTCCTAACTCCCAATTCCTAACTCCCAATTCCCAAGCAGTCGAGTCTGGATTTCGAACTTCATTGCGAGGACTATCTAACCTACTGACAATATGGTCGGTTAAAAGTCTTGTAGCGGTGGGGATAACGAATCATGAAGTCGAAGAACCATTGGACTCACTGGTCTGTGTTGCTGCCGGGTCGAACCCCTGTTCTCCGAAATGGCGATCGAAAGCGAAGTAGTGCGTAATCCCTGAGCGCCGCATGAATTCGAAACTCACACAATCTACCAGGCTCAAGCGTCGCCGAGACTGACTCAGCAGGCCGGCAACAGCTGCCTCGTGCAGCCCTGAGTCTACCCAATGAACCGTCAGCACCGGCTTAATGCTTCCCTGAAAAGCTCTAACTGCCTGCAAACCGAGCCGCCTCTGAGCCAATGCAAGAATCTCGACGACCACGTAATTCGTCGTAGCCAAAGAAGCAGATCCGCAAAGGAGAAGCTTCCAAATCTCCGCCGCATTGGAGTGATTGTCATCGTCCCGGTCGAGGAAGGCGAGGAACGCCGACGTGTCTACGAAACAGTTCATTTGGTATAGGCCTCATCAAGATAACGATCATGCTGCTCGGCCAGATCACCAAGTCCTGACCCGAATTGGCCACCTACCTCCAAGGCTCGCCGCCTCTTCTCTTCCCTCGACTGAAAGTTACTCTGCCGCAGGTAGAGCTCAACACTTTCCCGGATGATCTCAGCCATGGAAACACTGCGATCTCGAGCGTGTTCTTTCAGAGCGCTGTATTGGTCATCTGTCAGTTGAATCTGAGTTCGAATCATTTCCATCATGATAACAGATTAGATGTTGTGATGTAGTACTGCTTTAAGCAGAAACTGTGCTCGACAGAAGACAAAACCGAAAGTTCACCCAACAACTAAACATCGCGGGGTAACTCGGGTATTCTGTTTCTGGTGGGCGGCCACGACCGGCAGTGGCGATCTCAAGGAGAATGCTCAGTGTATTTCCCAGCTTCTGGAGTTGATGTAAATCCGTTGGTGCCGCCCCTTGTCGCTTTCGCTATTTCCTTCTTCACTTCGATGGGAGGAGTCTCTGGAGCATTCCTCCTTCTACCCTTTCAAATGAGCGTATTGGGATTCACTACTCCCTCTGTCAGCGCTACCAACCAACTCTTCAACGTCTTCGCAATTCCGCCAGGGGTCTACCGCTACTCCCGCGAAGGCCGGATGCTTTGGCCGCTTGCCGGAGTGATCATCGCCGGAACCCTGCCGGGGGTCTTCCTCGGGGCATGGCTTCGAATCGAATATCTTCCCGATCCCTCCCACTTCAAATTTTTTGCAGGCTGGGTTCTCCTGCTCCTGGGCCTTCGTTTGGCCCAGGATGTACTGAGCCGAAGAGCAGAAGGCCTTACATCCGCACAGGGGAAGCAGGTTTCGAAATCGTCGTTGACCCTGCGCCGGTTTTCTTTTCAATTTGCCGGGCAAGAGCACACGGTTCCCTTATTGCCTCTGTTCCTCTTCTCTTCGATGATTGGAATCCTTGGTGGAATTTACGGGATCGGTGGTGGAGCCATGATCGCTCCTTTTCTAGTGACACTGTTCGGAATCCCCGTTTACACCGTCGCGGGAGCGACCCTTCTCGGTACACTCGTAACATCGGTGGCAGGAGTGTGTTTCTACCAGGCTCTCGCAACAAGCTACCCTGAGGCTTCGGTAGCCCCTGACTGGTATCTGGGATTCCTATTCGGCGTCGGAGGTTTCGCTGGAATCTACCTCGGCAGTCGGCTTCAGAAATTCGTCCCGGCCCGGATCATCAAAGCAATTCTCTGTCTCATGGTCCTGATTGTCGCCGCAAGATACCTTTCGCAGTTCTTCCACAGTTAGCTGAGAGTCTGCTGCTCGGTCTCTTTGCGTTCTTAGCGTGAGACGAATTGATTTCACGCAAAGCCCGCCAAGGTCGCTAAGGGTCTGGAGCAAGGCAGAAACACTTATGGCAAAACCCTTCCCTCACCTTTGCGATCTCTGCGTCTTGGCGTGAGAGAAATTGGTTTCACGCAAAGCCCGCCAAGTTCGCTCCAGAACATGCTCCCATCCAAGCCGTAAGCGTCTACAAAGCGCCTCTTCCGGGCCAGAGACTGGGGCTCCGGGTGGGAGTCAATCAGACTTTCCGACGTGTAGATTCTCAGAACATCAGTAACGAGGCTGAAAGGCATTCACCAGCAGATGTTGATCGAACATCCCACTCTGGCCCGTGGTGGCAAATCGATACAGAGCTGCCGCATAGATGCCACTCAACGCACTACTCAACAGCGCAATAAGCAGATACCCTGCGACCACCAGGCCAGCCACCAGGACGAGGACGGCCAGCGGCATGTTCGCCAAGGCCGCGAGTACCAGAATCGGAATTGCAACCAGCGTGTAAACTACGCTGGCAATCCCGAAGAAGAAGCCGATCCCCACCGAACCTGCCAACTGCTCTCCCCCATCACACACTCCTACGTTGCTACCGCTGGTTCCCTTCATTTCCAATTGAGAAACCAGCTCTACAACTCCAGCTCGACACCTATTCCTTGGTTGACGGCGTCGCGGTAGATCAACCTCGCGGTTGCCATGTCTTCCAGTGCCAGGCCCAGATTCATGCTCAAGGTCCGTTCGTCTTCATTCTCTCGCCCTAGTTTCTTTCCAGCGATGATCTGGCCCAGGTCGGCATAAGGCTGTGGTGTCTCTCTGAAATACCCTACAGACCTGTAGTAGTCCAGCTGTGCCAAGTCATCCGTCACCAACTTCTCGACTTCAGCCAGAGCACTTCCTTTCCAATACGAATCGAAATCAAGAGGGCAGGCGAATGCTCCCGGCTTAAGCCAGCCCGACTCGATCGTCGGACTCGGATTCTGCAGAATTGGGCCACTAGTTACCACCAGGTCTGATTCCTCGACAGCTTCTCGCGCCGTCTCCACGGTCTCTACTTCGAAACCAAAGTTCCGACTCATTTCGGAAGCGAATTCAGACGCAACCTCGGGAATAATGTCAAAGGCCTTCACTCTCTCAAGGGAGAAAACCTTGGAGAGCGCTTCCAGGTTGCTGCGCCCCTGTACACCGCAGGCAACAATTCCAGCAGTCGAACTGTCGGGCCGAGCCAGGTATTTGGCTGCCACCGCGGTAGCCGCCCCTGTACGCTTCGCGGTGATCCAGGTACAGTCCATGACAGCGACCGGGATGCCGGTTTTCGGGTCGTTGAGAATCAGCAGTCCCGAGATGTAGGGGAGACTCTTTCCCAGATTCTCCGGAAAACCCGACACCCATTTCACTCCCGCCGCCCCGGTGCTGGGAATGAAAGCAGGCATGGCATGTATGAAAGAATCCGGCCGTGGGTGGATGCCCGGTTTAGGGGGCATTTCCACTCGCCCGTTCCCCTTCTCCATGAACATCTCCTCGAGAGCTTCAATGATCGTGAGCATCGAAAGGTCGATCAATTCAACATCATGGCGAGACAAATAGAGCATTTTCTTCATATTCACAGCTCACCTCGGATTAGGTGTTCGGGGTCCGGTGCTTGGATTCAGGCAGCCGCTGTCTGGACCCCGCTTGTCGCATCTTGAACCCTCCCTAAGAATAGCCGAATTGTTGTAACACTTGAAGACGGGCACCTAAGCATCTTGGTTGTCATGAAGCGGGTCACGACGACCTGGAAGGTCATCCTCCCGGAAGATAAGCATCCTGCTTGTCACGAAGCGGGTCACGACGACCTGGAAGGTCATCCTCCCGGAAGATAAGCATCCCTGCTTGTCATGAAGCGGGTCACGACGACCTGGAAGGTCATCCTCCCTCGTTGCAATACACGAACTCCGCGTCCACAGAATCAAGAATACTTTGACGGATCGCCTTTTCCGATAGACACTATCCAGGGGCCAGCAAACTAATCAAACAGACCAGGAGTCCAAAGGATGACAAAGTCGTACAACAGGAAGCTCACCAGGCGGGGATTCATAGGGATCACAGCCGCGGCACTGGGCTCAGCGCCCGCAATCCTTCGGGCCGGACAAATGCCCAGCAACAGGATTCAACTCGGAATGATAGGCGTCGGCGGCATGGGGATGGGCCGCTTGAAGGGGTTCTTGAAGCATCAAGACGTGGATGTCGTCGCCGTCTGCGATGTCGATCGCGAACACCTGGATGAGGGGTTGGCGGTCGTGGAACAGTCACGCGGCAAAAAGCCGGCGGCGTTCGGGGATTTTCGGCGCTTGTTGGAAGTGAACGAGATCGATGCGGTTGCGGTGGTTACACCGGACCACTGGCACGCAATTCCCACGATTCTCGCCTGTCAGGCAGAAAAAGACGTCTTTGTGGAGAAACCGCTGAGCTACAGCATTGAAGAAGGTCGCGCCATGGTCGAAGCTGCAGCTCAGAACCAGCGAGTGACCCAAATGGGAAACCATATCCACAACGACCTGCCCAATTACAGGCGGGTTGTCGAATTGGTGAGAAGTGGAAAGCTGGGAAGAATCACCCGGGTTAATTGCTGGAAAACTTCTTCAACCCGAAGTCGAGGCAACCCACCTGACAGCGCACCGCCAGCCGGACTGGACTGGGACTTCTGGCTGGGTCCAGCCCCCAAACGTCCATACAATCCACTTCGGTGCCATAACACGTTCCGCCATTTCGGGGATTGTTCGGGAGGCACGTTCGTTGACTTTTGGTGCCACATCACCGACGTAGCATTCTGGGCTCTCGATCTCCAAGCACCTCGCAGCGTATCGACAACGGGAGGACGTTTCTTCGTCAATGATGCTACTGAAACACCCGATACGCTGGAAGCTGTCCTGGAATACCCGAACCTGAACTTTGTCTTCACCTTCCACCCGAACCCTCCCCCCGGCCTTGAGCACATGGGTGGTATCGGCTGTGTTTTTGAGGGAACCGAAGCAACCTTGGTCACAAACTACGATAGACACGAGGTGCGGGTTAAAGGCAAGGTCGTGGAGGATTTTCCACGTCCCGAGCCCTCTATACCGAATTCCCCGGGCCACCTCAGGGAGTTTCTGGATGGCGTGAAAACGCGAAACCTGGAGACCACCTGCAAAATTGCGTACGGGCACAGAGGCACCAGAGTCGGCCACCTCGCCAACATTGCATACCGGGTCGGGGATCGGATTTATTGGGATAACGAGACGGAGACAATCGTTGGCAGTCCGGACGCAAACCGATTGTTGGGACGAGCTTTCAGAAGACCATGGACATTGCCTTCAACCTAGCCACGCCGTCAGAACACAGCTGTTTCGCTTACTCAGGGCTGAAGACGTCTGTGCTCTTTGCGCGGGAGCCTTTGCTGTTTTAGGTGGCAACTGGATCAAGGGGCCGGGCGGCTTAGCAAGGACACGAAGCAGGAATGAGAGGATAAACACTATGCCAGGGATCAAAAGCACTTTGAGAATCTCGATCGAACTTACCATTGCAATCCTCGTTGGCCTATCGGGCTTGGCCGTAAATCCAGAACCTCCCGAGGGTTTCACTTCTCTGTTCAATGGAGAGAATTTGACTGGGTGGCACGGAATGGAGCACTTCAACCCCTACGAGCTGGACGCCATGACTCAAGAGGAGCGCCAGGCGAAGCGGGAAGCGAATGAGTCAGAAACGCTCAAACACTGGCAGGTCGAGAATGGAGAATTGGTGAATGATGGAAAGGGCCCATTCCTGGCCACGGACAAAGAGTACGGGGATATCGAGCTTCTGCTCGATTACAGGACAGTTCCCAAAGCAGATTCCGGAATCTACCTGCGTTCGACACCTCAGGTCCAGATCTGGGACTACACCGAGGACGGCGGCAAATGGAAATCCGGAGCCGACAAGGGATCGGGAGGCCTTTGGAACAACAGCAAGGGCTCAGCTGGGAAGGACCCTCTCGTTCTTGCGGATAAGCCCCTTGGGCAGTGGAACCACTTTCGGATCATCCAGGTGGGGGAGCGCACAACTGTCTACCTTAACGGAGAACTTGTGGTCGACCATGCCCGGATGGCCAACTTCTGGGATCGTTCGAAACCGCTCCGGCGCAACGGCCATATCCAGCTTCAAACTCACGGCGGGGAAATCCGGTGGCGCAAGATCTACATTCGCGAAATAGGTACACGAGAAGCTGCCGACCTCCTGGTTTCAAAGAGCGGAACCGGGTTTGAAAGAATCTTCAATGGCAAGAACCTGGTTGGCTGGCGTGGCCCTGTCGATGACTATGTGATCCAGGATGGAGCTGTGATGTGTCGCTCTGGAAAAGGGGGAACGATTTACTTTCCAGAGGAGTTGACCGATTTCCAGGTCCGCTTCGAGTTTCAGCTTCCTCCCGGGGGAAACAACGGACTAGCCATTCGGTATCCGGGCGAGGGGAATACAGCATACGTCGGGATGTGTGAACTACAAGTCATTGATAATACATCTGAGAAGTATGTCGGGAAGCTTGATGACCGCCAGTTCCATGGCTCAGCCTATGGAATGGTGGCTGCTCATAGGGGGTTCTTACGACCAGTCGGAGACTGGAACTACCAGGAAGTCACAGTGAAAGGGTCAACGATCAAGGTTGAATTAAATGGGACGCTGATCCTGGCCGCCGACTTGAGCCAGGTAACCGATTTCTTGGATGACCGGCCCCATCCGGGAAAGGACCGCACCTCCGGCTACTTCGGCCTGGCTGGACACAATGATCCGGTGAAATACCGGAATATTTACTTGCGGAAGCTGGATTGATCTGGGGATGGCGGAATTAGGCCGTGGGGTCTGGAACAAGGCAGAAGCACTTATGGCCAAACGCTCATCACTCCTTTGCGTTCTCTGCGCCTTGGCGTGAGACAAATTGGTTTCACGCAAAGCCCGCCAAGTTCGCCAAGGGTCCAGGTTCAACAAAACCCTCGGGACATTTCATCGATTCTCTCCATCTCACCTTTCGAAAGCGCGAAACTCATTGCCCCTGCACTTTCTCGGGCATGGCGCGCTTTGGTTGCCCCTGGAATCGTTACTACGGCCTCCCCATGAAAGTTCACCAGCCAGTTGAGGGCCACCTGAGAAACCGATACGTCGTGGGCCTGGGCGATTTCCTCAAGAGTGGTGATCAGCGGGCGACTTTTTTCGACGATCCTGCGCAGGCGCATTCGGCGTGCAATCGGACGACTTTGCAACACCGAAGGATCTTCGTGAAACTTCCCGGAAAGCAGACCCATCTCCAGCGGAGAGTAGGCAATGATCGTGATGCCAAGCTCTCGAGCGGTGTCAAGAATCCCATTGCTTTCGATGCGACGATCAAGAATGCTGTACTTGACCTGATTCGAAGCGAGGACACAACCGCGAGAGACTAAAGTCTTGTGGGCACGTTGCATCTTCTCGGCCGAAAAGTTACTGACACCCGCAGACCGGATCTTCCCCGATTCGATCAGGTCAGCCATCGCATGCATTTCACTTTCAATTGAAGAAAACGAAGCGGGAAAGTGGACTTGGTGCAAATCGATGCTGAAGGGCTCCAGGCAGCCCAATCGCTTCTCGATCGTGTTGGTGATGGAACGGGCCGTTCGAAAGATCGGATTCCACTTCGTGGCAACAACAACATCGCCGTTCGCTTTTCCAGCCCTCTGAAGAGCACGACTCAATCCTCGCTCAGATCGCCCGAATCCATAGAGTTCCGCTGTATCGAACCAGTTGATTCCTCCGTCAAGAGCTGTCTTGACGATCTCGTCGGTGCCTTCAGGAGTCAACGATTTCCAACTGCCTCGGGCGCCGCCTTTCCCCTCAGAAAACTGCCAGGCCCCCAAGCCTATCGGTGTAACCATTATCCCGGTGCGGCCAAGCGGCCGAGTCCGGTCCTTCGATCCTGAGGCATTCATCCTTTCATCTTCCATCATTCATCCCTCCGGCAGGGAGTATCTTATAGGTTGAGGCGCCAAGGGGGTTCACGCAAAGAACGCAAAGGGAAGTTCGGTTGTCTCAGAACGGGCTTGTTTCTTGTTAAACCCTCAGCGAGCTTCGCGGCCTTTGCGTGAACTAATTCGAACTTCGAACTTCGAATTTGGGCGCGTTGTGATTTGGGCAACGCACCCTTAAGGTCAATTTCCGGCGGACACGTTGCCGACACTTGTACCGATCACTTCTCCTGAGACGATGAGTTCCACTCGCCGATTCTTCTGGCGCCCCGCCGCGGTATCGTTTGGTGCGATAGGCCTCTCTATCCCCAGTCCACGCGAGGTGAGCGCTGATTCGGGAAGCCCTTGCTCCACCAAATAGAACCGCACCGCATCCGCTCGCTGCTGTGACAGCTTTTGATTGAATTCCAGTGAACCAGTACTGTCCGTATAGCCCTCAGCGGCCAATTCCAGTCCAGGGTATGCCAGGCAGATTCCAGCTAACCGTGCCAGCTTCTCCCTCGCCACAGGCCGGAGTTCGTACTTACCGGTATCGAAAAGCACATCTCCCATGTTCACTACCAGTCCACGTGATGTATCTGTCGTTGGGAGGGCCTGATTGAACTGCTTCAAGAGGCGTTCGCGCAAAGCCTTTTTCTCCGCTTCTGCACGTTTGGCCACGGCCTCAGCATCCTCCCGAGCAGCATCCGCTGCTACCTTTCCGGCCGCCGCACGCTCGGCTGCCAACTCAGCCTTGAGTCTCTCCTGCTCGGCCTTCGCTTCCTGTGCTTCAGCTCGGATTCGAGATTCGTCGGCTGTTCTCTGGGCTTCCTCTGCCTTGGCCCGACGCTCAGTCTCATCCGCAGCCGTTTGCTTCGCTGCCTCTTCACTCTGACGCAACGCTTCGCGCTCCTGTGCCAGTTTCTCCTGCTCTCGCCGCTCGATGGCCAGGGCTCGAGAATCTTCGGCAATCTGAACAGCCTGTCGCGACGTTCGGATGATTTCATTTCTATAACTTTTCGCTTTCGGATAGCGTTCAGCCATCTTCAGACTAGCTTCGGCCTTCGGGAAGGTATCTGCGGCGTATTTCTCAGCTCCTACAGCCCGTGCGATCTCAACTGCGTTCCGTGCTTCGTAAAGTTCGAGAGGAATATCGCGCGTATCAACGGTGAGATTCAGAGGATTTGCCAACTTCCGGTACTCACCCTTCTTCAGCAACTCGAGCTTCGAATCGATCATGTAGATCTTGC
Organism: Acidobacteriota bacterium; assembly: GCA_030597245.1. GTDB lineage: Bacteria > Acidobacteriota > UBA6911 > RPQK01 > JAPXNP01 > JAUWTT01. The sequence goes on along the minus strand of JAUVSF010000009.1, from coordinate 18,809 downwards.
CCTTTGTATTCTTGCGAACCTCATTTTCGAGAACAATGACGTCGCTCGGGGTGCGAACGGCGTAGTAGGGTTCCGCGGTGACAAACAGGCCGAAGATCTGCAACTCGGTTGTTACCTTGAGTTGAGCCTTCCCATTCTTGAGCAGGAGTTCTCCCAGATTCGACACACGCCCTTCAGGAGAGATCGACCAGAGAACATAGGTCAAATACTCAGCACCAAACTGTTGGGGCGCCGTCAACTTCTCAACTTTGGCCTCGATTGCGTAATACCCCTTCTTGCTTTCAACCTTGGCCTCACCTTTCGCCTCCGGCATCTCAGCCCTGCCGACGAAGTCGATCTTGGTGGATCCTCCTCCAATCTCGTAATTGATGGCCTTGGCAGACTTATGAACCACTTCCACCTTATAGTAAGGTGTATCGCCGTCCGTCTCCTGCTGACCGGGAGCCAGATTTCCTGCGGCAATTGCCTGCCCCATAAGTAAGCATCCAGACACTATAATCGCGTAAGTTCTCTTCACCACTCTTCTCCTTTTTCTCAAAAACACATTCATCTCTGAAGTTGATGTACCAGTTGAATCCTCATGACTCATGACGACAAGGCCTTAAGCAAGGAATCCGCTGAAAAGGGCTTTCCATGCGCTGGGAAAACCGTTTCAGCGCCCTCCTCCAACAACACCCTCCAACTCTCCTTCACTTCCTGTATATCCTCAGCGAAGATGGGTAGTCCCGGACCCAGGCCGAGCGGGAACTGGTTCATTGCCAAATCTCCCACAAAGGCTTCACCCGTTTCCAGAATCACACTTACTGACCCCATCGAATGACCAGGGGTATGAATTATCTTTCCCGGAATCCCGTATTCTCGCAGGGAAAGCCCTTCATCCCCGAGGATCAAATCAACCTCAGTAATAGGTATATGCACCCTGGTCGCCAATGGTGTCAACATCTTTATCAATACACGTCCCCAGGTGTTGACCCCGGGAGGCACCAGCTTGGTCCCCCGCTCAAGACAATCCATATCCCTCTGATGCATGGCGATTCGGGCGCCTGTTACCTTCTTGATGTCCCGGGCCGAGCCGATATGATCAATATGCCCGTGGGTTATGACAATCAGTTGAATCTCTTCCGGTTCAATTGGAATTCTTGCGATTCCTTTCTCAAACCTGCCTATTCTGTTAGGGGCTCCACCATCGATCATAATGATCCCCTCACCTTTAATGAGATAGCAGCGTTCAAATCCCAAGAGAATCGGATAGATACTGACATTCATTTTCGCCTCCAGGTACTCTGAGTGAGAAGGTCGTGCGCAGATGGACAGGCTGCCCCAGTCAGCAACCCGATCTCTACGATAGAGTACCTCAAAGCTCAGACCAGCAAATCGGGCTGCGACAGGTTAGACCTTCTCCTACCTTGTGCCTGTGATGTAAAAAGAAAGTTCTGTACACTCGAGAAGGGGAGCAAGCCTGATCCGAAAGTGATGAAGAGAGAATCAGACGGAAACGCCATTGTTTACTGCAAAGGGGCATTCAATACCACAAACGGCAAGACCGCCCACGGCTTGGTCCGCTTCTCTCAGCGCTATCGAGTGCTGTCGGTAATCGACTCCCGCCATGCAGGTCAGGATGCCGGCATGATCCTCGATCAGAGGAATTCAGGAATACCTGTCTACGGCTCCCTCGGAGAGGCGGTGACTAACGCTCGCACACTTGGCCAGGATTTACAGTTCCGCGTGATCGGCCTGGCACCGGATGGTGGAAGACTGTCGCCTCAGGCACGGAGCGACGTTTGTCAGGCGATTGAATTCGGCATGAACGTTGACAGTGGCCTCCATGACTTTCTTTCGGAGGATCCGGAAATCAAAGCTCTTGCAGCTAGTCGTGGAGTTCAGCTGCGCGACATTAGAAAGCCGAAGGCTGTTCATGATCTCCACTTTTTCAGCGGCAAGATCGAAGATGTCACGAGTGTAAAAGTAGCAGTGCTGGGGACAGACTCGGCAGTCGGTAAGCGAACGACTGCGTGGATCCTTGTGAGATCACTGGAGGATGCCGGATATACAGCAGAACTGGTTGGAACTGGGCAGACAGCCTGGATGCAGGGCGCCCAGTACTCGATTATCCTCGACTCCCTGGTCAACGACTTCGTCTCGGGTGAGATTGAACATGTTGTCTGGAGCTGTTGGAAGGAACAGAGGCCGGATGTCATTGTCATTGAAGGGCAGGGAAGCCTGATGAACCCGGCCTATCCTGGCGGACTTGAGATTTTGGCAGCGGGTAGACCGGACTGTATTGTTCTGCAGCACGCTCCTGCCAGAAAGGAGTACGACGGGTTTCCGGGTTACCCGATGCATTCGCTGTCACACCAGAAGCAGGCAATCGAAATGATCTCAGAGAAGTCCGTCATTGCGGTAACCATCAATCATGAGGATATGAGTCCGAAGGAGGTCCCGGCAGTCTGTACATCTCTCGAGCAGGAAGTCGGCGTGCCGGTTCTGGACGTACTCAGGAACGGGGGGAGCCAACTCGTCCGAGCTCTGGGACCTCGTCTGAAAAGCTAATTCCCAATATCTGGAAGCAAACGATGCGCATCACACGTGTAGAGGCTGAACCCTTTGAAATGCGGTTGGCCGAACCCTACTCGATAGCATATGAGAGTATTGACTCGGCCATTAATGTCTTTCTCAGCTTGGAAACCGACGCGGGTATCACCGGAGTCGGGTGCGCCGCACCCGATCCAACGATCACCGGAGAAACGGTGGAGATGGTGCTGGACGGCATTCGGAACACCGTTGATCCGCTGCTCAAAGGTGCCGATCCCCTTAGGATTTCCTGGGTGAACACAAAGCTGAGTGAAGAGATGCCGGGGAGGCCCTCAACGCGTGCTGCTGTCGATATGGCCCTGCACGATATCCTGGGGAAGAGAGCAAGCCTGCCTCTATGGCGACTCCTGGGAGGATTTCGGGACCACATCCTTACCAGCATCACCATCGGAATCCTGCCGGCTGATGAAACGGTGATGACAGCCCGGACTCGAGTTACTGAAGGCTTCAGGTGCCTGAAGATCAAAGGTGGTCTCGATGTTAATGAAGATATCGAGAAGATGCTTCGTGTCCGGGAGGAAGTAGGACCCGATATCGCACTTCGATTCGATGCTAACCAAGGGTACTCAGTGCCTCAAGCTCTGGAGTTTACGAGGGCTACCAGGAAAGCAAATCTGGAACTGATCGAGCAACCAACCCCGAAGGATGTTCCCGAATTGCTGGGAAAGGTGACTCGCGAGAGCCCGATACCGGTTATGGCTGACGAGAGTCTGGTCCGTTTACAGGACGCATTCTACCTGGCCCGAGCCGGCCTGGTAGACATGGTGAACGTGAAGCTCATGAAGGTTGGAGGGATCAGCGAGGCTCTGCAAATCGACGCGGTGGCAAGAAGTGCCGGTATTGAAGTAATGGTGGGTTGTGTGGATGAGGCGGCACTCGCGATTGCGGCAGGATTGCACTTTGCTTTAGCTCGGCCGAATGTCACCCGGGCCGACCTTGACGGTCATCTGGATTTGATTGGAGATCCTACCGCAGGAACAGTTACTATCCGGGAAGGCTTCATTTACCCAAGCGAGAAACCCGGTCTTGGGTGCACCGGGCTCGATTGAAGGACCCCAAAACGGGCTAAACCACCAACACCAAGCAAACAAAGAAAGCGGCAGCTAAAGCTACCGCACTCCAAAGGCAGACCCCTCATTCTTGGTGCCCTTGGTGGTTTGAATTCACTCCCCAAGATCAACCACAGCCTCGAAAACCAGTTCCCCCTCTGCAGACCAAAGCTGGAGCCAGAGTGATTCGAAACTCACCAGCTCACCCTCAAGCCAACCAATTGGCTGAAGGATCGTAATTTCTTCCACTCGGACCGAGAACCCTGAAGACACCTCGACCAGAGCCCCGGCCAAAGGTTTCTTCACATCCAATTCACCCGTTTCGGTCAGACATGTGTCTACAGCGGAGAGAGGCCATAGACCTCGTTCAGGGGGCGACACCTCATCGTTAGTTGCCCAGACAAAGGCATAAACCTGTTGAGGGACACGGGTCTGGTTAGTGATGACCAGGTCAAAAACGAGCTCACGGCCATCTATGTTGTTGCACGAACAGTAAAGAGAAGTGGGGCGTTCGCCCAGGTTCTCGATTGCTGCCGTCACCCCGTTCTCGCCTCCGAGCGTTCCGGCCCGAGGGGCGCCGGGCGGATTCAGGAGCGCCACCCCTCCCAACGCCATCGCAACGAACCAGTGGGCTTTTCGTGCCATCAGTGCCTCAGCTGAGAGCCTTCCTTTCCGCCTGTGCCCGAAGCTCCTGCATGTATTCAAGTGCCTCTCGCGTGACCCTCTCGACGTAGTCGATTCCCGCCGGCTTACCAAACTTCATTGCGGGATGGCAATACTCCCAGCTCATGAACCCGTTGTAGCCGGAGGCGACCAAGGCATCCACATACTCTTCGTATCCCACCTTGTGGGTAGAGACCAGCCTCCCTTTCGAATCTTTTCTGAATTCTCCGTTGTAGTGGGAGTGGACTTGCAGGTTTCCAGTCTTACGAACTGTCTCAGCAGTACCATGGTCCATGCAGGCCTTCAGTGCAGGAGACCCGACCTCTTCGATAAACCTCAACACGTCGTCTTCGTTGTTCGTCACCGGCTTATGATTCTGAAGGGCCAGAGTCACTCCCTGATCCTCCGCAAACTTTGAAAGTTCTTTGAGTGAGTCACGCACAATGTCCCAGCGCTCTTCCTTCCATTGCGGGAACGGATCCGGAAGCTCCCTGGTGTGGTGATAGGATCCCAATCCATCGCGAACCACCACACCCGGCCAGGCAGCAAACACTTTGCAGATCGGAGAGCCGACATCACGGGTCAGCTTGATGCACTCGCGAACGTAGCAGACCATTGCTTCAACTTGCTCCGGCACGTGACTGGAAAAATCGCTATTCGGCGATACGGCCGAGATGGGAAGATCCAATTCTCCCGCGAGATCACGAAGCTCCTTCCGCTGGTCAGCGGAGAGATCCATCGGGGCTGCGTGCGGCCGTTTGGTATCGAACTCGATGCCTTCCCAGCCTGCCTTCTTCGCTTTATGCATCACCTCTTTCAGCGGAATCGCGTCTCCCTCATACCAGATGCCCAGGTATGTGATCGTATAAAGGCCAATCTTCATCCTACCCGGCACCTTCTGAACAGGTCTTGCCGAAACCCTGAGTGCTGCAGCTGTGGCAGCCGCGGCCGTTGTGCTGAGAAATACTCGACGAGAGACATCAGCGCTCATTTGTTCTCTCCTTTCGGCCACCAGAACGCGGCCGGTTGTTGAGTCGAAACCAAAGGATCTACCTCTGGCCCCTGAGTGTATTACGGCTTACGCGAATAGCCAAGAGGTTAGTTCACGGAGGCAGCTGCCACACCCGATCTCAACATTTGGTTTGGTTGTGTCCGCTGCCCAAAACGATTTCCCCGGACTGTGCCATTTCACCGATCACCGATCACCGATCACCGATTACGAGCACGAGCACGAGTCAGCCTAACCAAGTCTCGAGCCTCAAGACCCAAGACCCAGGACCCAAGACTCTAGGCGCATTTTCGCAGGCGCCTATGCCCTCTCCTTTACTCCCAGGAATCGTTCCCTCAGGGCCATCAGAGCACCGCCGATTCCTGTCCTCAGCAGGAAGGCAAGCACTCGGTACTTAAAGCCTGGGACAACAATGACCTTGTTGGAGTCAAGCTTTGACAGCGAATAACGAACGACATCCTCGGCTGTCATCCATACCCATCGAGGTAGTACTTCCCTCTCGTCACCATTGTAGTCGGTCGTGGTATGGAACTCGGTGTAAGTGTAACCGGGACACAGGGCCTGCACCCTGATAAACCGCGGCATCGTGGATTGAAGGTTGGTCGAAAAGACGTTCAGATAGGCTTTGCTGGCGGCATACCCTGGCCCGCCCCCGACTGGGATGAATCCGGCGATCGATGAGACGTTGATGATGTATCCCCGGCTTCGCTCGATCATGCCGGAAAGGGCGGCATGCGTTAGCCTTACCGTGGCCGTCACATGAACGTCTATCATCCGCTGATGGTTTTCCACGCCTCGTGAAACGTACTCTCCTGAGACTCCGAAACCGGCATTGTTCACCAGAATGACGAGCTCGCTCTCATTCCGAATTCGTTCTTCCAGCTGTTCAACGTCACTCCGTTTGGTCAGGTCGGCTGGGTGGACATCCACAGAGATTCCGTGATTCTCAGCAAGTTCTTCAGCAAGAGCTTCAAGACGGTCGGCCCTCCGTGCTGAAACGATCAAGTCATATCCGTAAGAGGCAAGCTGACGCGCATACTCAACGCCGATGCCTGCTGATGCCCCCGTAATTAAGGCCGTTCCCGCCTCTTCCTGGAAACCCATTTCTAAGGTTGATACCTCAACCGGCACTCCACACTTCAGTTCGCCGGTGCGAACATTCCTTCAATCAATCGCCAGGTGCCACCCTCCTTGTGGTAGACCCACAGCTCCTTTCTCTCAATACGATTTGTCTCTCCGTCTGTCAATTCAGCTACCCATGTGCTCACAGAGTAAACAAAAGCTGTATCCCCATGGATTCTGACTTCAAACGGATAGAAGTCCTCCCAATAGAGGTTTTTCGTCTGGCTCCATACATTCGGAGTCACTCGCCTGGCACGATCCTGCGTGCTTGGCATACCGTTAGCTGTGAACCAGACAAGTGAGTCTTTCTCGGCACAGGCGTCGAAGTAAACGTCAACGTTCCTTTTCTTGAACGCATCCAACCACCTGTCATGGCACCATTCAACCCGATCAACGACCTCTTGCTGTTGCGGCGACCAATCTTTGGCCAAGGCGGGTGACACGGCGCACAGGGCCGCCATCAAACAAAGCGGGCATAGGATTAGAACATTCTTCATTACACACCTCCATCGTAGTTCAAAGGAATCGCTGCTTGAGGAACCTTGAGCAGAAGAGCGAGGACTCAACAGGCTGATTCCTACCGTTGACCTCCTTACATAGAAGCTTGGCAGTCCCGGGAAACGGTGTCAAGATCCCTTCGGTACAAAAGCCGACTCTTGTTCCCCGGGGAGGGTAGGTTGACTGGTGTGTAGGGCGCCTCAACCCACGCGATTACTGGCCACGCTTGTGGTGTGAGTCCTCATAGATCCAGGAGTCTGGCTTGTCACAATGACTTGAGGGTCGATCCTTCTCTATGAAAGTGATGGCTCGACAGACCGATCCGTCCTCACCTTCCCATTCACTCTTTAGATAGACCCCTTCCTCTTCCGGCTTCAACAGGTTGTCGAGATCGCGAGAAGACAACTGAAGGACCATGGCAAAGGACTGAACCTGCAGGCAACTTTCCCTTATTTGAGGGTCATGCTGAACTGAGTAGGTAAAACACATCTCCTGCCGCGAAGCCAGACTCTCGCAACTAACGAAACCCTCGGTCCTGAGCTCCTCGAGTTCCGAAAGCGTGATCCTGAAACGGAAAGAGTTGTCCTTGATTCGCAGCTTCATGCTAATCTCCTTACGCTGAAAAGGTCATGAAATCAAGTGTGGGAGAAGGTTTTGTTATTGCAGGAGGAAGAGGCAAGCGCATGGGAAAGCCCAAAGCTTTCCTGCCCTTCAGAGATTCCACCCTGCTACAAAACGCCATTGGAATCCTCGAAGCTTCGAACCTCGAGGTGCGTATTGTTGCCAGTAAGCCCCAGGGGTTTGAAGACGCGGGCGTTCCTGTCCTCATAGACGCCTTTCCTGAAACCGGTCCACTCGGAGCGCTGTACACGGCATTGAGAAACGCTGAATCCTCAGACTCTTTTGTTCTGGCCTGCGACATGCCTTTAATCACTCCAGACTTTTTCATACTCCTGCAAGACTCGGCTCCCGCCTTCGACGCCATTATCCCCTTCGACAGCAAGGGTTGGCCTCATCCCCTTGCTGCCTTCTATTCAAAGCGATGTCTCAATCCTCCGGAAGCACTCCTTCGTCAAGGAAGGCGCAAACTAAGGGAGGTCCTTAGTTGCGACACGCTGAACATCTTGCGGATGCAGACCCTCGAGAGATCACTCCCGGATACCTTGTTTCTCAATGTTAATACCCTAGACGATTACCAGAGGCTGCAAACCGGCATTGCTTCAGGGTTTTACCACTAAGACACCAAGAGCACCCAGGGCAAATAACGTTCAGGGAATGTCTGCGAACCAGCCTGTTGAGCAGCACTTTTCCAGCTTTCTTTTCCCTTTGCATTCTTCGCGCCCTGGCGTGAACCTATTGGTCTCACACCGGGATTCGTATGGTCTCTCCCACCCTCTTTTCGGTACAATCCTCTTGCCGGAGTGCAAGAGCAGAATGAGATATCGCCACTTGTGGTCTTTATAGGATCTAGTGAATGTTCTTCTTCATCGTCTTCACGGTCTGGGCGTACGCGCTCACGCACATTTTCCTCCGTACCCAGGGACTGCTTAAGCTGAAAGGAGCAGTTCGGATATTGTTTGGCGTCCTTCTCTTCCTTTCCGGGTTCGCCTACGTCCCGGCGAGGATAATGCTGGCAGCCAACCCGGATGCGAAGTTTGCTGGGCTCCTGACAGCGGCAAGCGCTCTGGTGATCGGTTTCGGGGCAATCCTCTGGACGCTCGTGTTTGCGTTCGACATCGGTGCAGCGGCGGCATGGATCACGACTCGGAAACGCATCAGGCACGTGTCACATCGGACCAGCCGAGCGATTGCGGCCACACTCTGGGGCCTGGCCGGAGTCCTCAGTGTCCTCGGGTTTATCGTTGCGAACTCTACGCCCTCCGTGACCAAACTCACTCTCACTGTCCCCAACGCGGAGGCGGGGCGCTTCGTAGTGATCTCCGATGTTCATCTGGGTGCTGCCTCCTTGCGAGACCAATGGAGTCGTACCCTCGAGACTGCCTCAGAGTTAAAGCCGGATGCGATTTTGATCCCGGGAGACCTGATCGACGACCACAGCAGGCGCACATGGTCACAGGTAGCGTTGATTCGCGAGTTCTTTCCCACCCAACCCGTGTACGTTACAACGGGGAACCATGAATTTTACGCCGGAACGCGCGAATTTCTGGAGCTCTGCGAAAAACTGCGGTTCCGTCTACTGAGGCAAGAGGCAACGGCTCTTTCGCCCGGGCTCACGGTGGTTGGAATTGACGACTCTCATTTCATGTCAGCAAACAGGGCAGTAGAAGAGATCAGGCCCAGAATGGAAGACGCAGTGATTCTTTTGACCCATCGTCCGGCATCGGCTCGCCTCCTGAGTGATCGGTCGATGACCCTGGTCCTGGCCGGGCACACGCATGGAGGTCAGACACTTCCAATGGTCTTTCTGGTAGCGCTGGGAAACGGCGGTTTCCGTTCAGGCCTCTACACAGTCGGCGAGGCGAACCTCTATGTGTCGAGAGGAACCGGAGTTTGGGGGCCACTGATCCGAATTCTAGCTCCACCGGAACTGGTGTTGATAGAAGTCCGGCCGGGAAGACGGTTTGAAGTCGGGTATACTCGCCGGCCCGGATAATTCAAACCACCCGGGACCCCAAAGGCAAACGCTTTGTTCTTGGTGATTCCTGGTGACCTTGCCTTGGTGGTAAATCCGGAGTTGTCCCGGTCAGTCGATGATCGAGAGACTTATACTCGAAGGTGCATTACTGGAGCGACTGATGCGCTGTGTCGCCTTCTGAAAATCCTCCGGTTTAGCCCAAGGGATGTCGAGGAACTGCTGAGGGTTTCGGTCCACGAGAGGAAACCAGGAACTCTGAATCTGCACCATGATCTTGTGGCCCTTACGAAACGCGTGACAGACGTCCGGCATGTCGAATTCGATCTTGGTGAGCTCGCCAGGCACCATCGGTACGGGAGTCTCGAAACTATTTCGAAACTTCGCTCTAAAGGGTTCTCCCCTGACGAGCTGCTGATAGCCCCCCATTCTGACTTCCCCAGGATTGGGCTCGGGATCAGGATAGTCCGGCGGGTAGACATCAATCAGTTTAACGACGAAATCGGCGTCGGTACCTGTTGTTGAAACCCAAAGGGATACGGAAACGGGTCCCGCGGCAATCACGTCCCGGCGGAGCGACTCCGTTTCATACGCCAAAACGTCTGGCCGCGTCGCCGCAAACCGCTGATCAGCAACCATGTACTCACGAGACATTCCCAGAGCCGTGTACCCTACAAACGGTACCGGCTTGTCCGGATCACTTATGTATTCATCGAAGGCAGTCGGCTCAGTGGAGGGCTCGTTTGCGAGTTTACCTTGCTCCCTTAAGTAGTATTCTGCAGCTTTTGCCGAAGCTGGAGGCCAGGAGTTGAATTGGCGCCACCGGTTGGTGCCGGTTTCGAAAACCGTGGCTTTCCGGAAGCTACCGTGGTCCTTGCCATTCAGGTGAAAGTCGAAGAAAGGAAACTCAATTTGATCCTGATAATACTTTGAGGTGTTTGCACCAAACTGCACTGCACCGAGGTGGTCACCCTTCCCCCCTGCCCAGCCACCGTGCACCCAAGGACCCATCACAAGGTGATTGGAAATGCCCGGATTCTTCTCGTCAACAGAACCGAAGACCGCCAACGGACCTCGTAAATCCTCAGCATCAAACCAGCCACCAACGGTCATCACAGCCGGAGGGACATTGTTCAGGTGGGGCTGAATGTTCCGGCTCTTCCAGAAGTCGTCATACGTTGTGTGATTGAGGAGGTCAATCCAGTACGGGTTCTCACCTTTGAAGTAACGCTTGTCGGCGTTCTCCAGCGATCCGAGTTGCAGGTAGAACTCGTAACCATCTGGGGTACCGAAGTCGAAAAAGCCTGCACCTCTTTCCGGCCGAGCCGGCTCGACTCCTCGCTTCTTGAAGGAACGGAAGAAGCCGAAGTTCGCAGCAAGAAAGAACGCGCCATTGTGGTAGCAATCATCTCCCATAAAGAGATCTGAAACGGGTGCCTGTGGAGAAACCGCCTTAAGCGCCGGATGTGCATCGATCATCCCTGCTGCTGCATAAAACCCAGGGTACGAAATACCCCAGATGCCGACATTCCCATTGTTGTTCGGAATGTTCTTTACGAGCCAGTCAGTCGTGTCCCAGGTATCCGTGCTCTCGTCAACATCGGCAGACGACGCCTTGTTGGGGCGGTGAGGCGTCATTTCGATGAACTCGCCTTCCGACATGAATCGACCCCTGACATCCTGGTACACAAAGATGAATCCGGCTCGCGTGAACGTTTCTGAAGGGCCCAGTGAATCGCGATATCGATCAACACCATATGGGGCCACATCATAGGGCGTTCGCGTCAGCATGATTGCGTAGGGTCGGCTCGTGTCCTTGGGAACGTACACGGATGTGAACAGCTTCACCCCGTCTCTCGCCGGGATCTCGTACTCGAACTTCGTGTAACTCGCTCGAATGTATTTCTTGAGCTCGTCGCCCTCATCTTGTGCATGGACGTGAAATGAGCTGGTTGTACCGACCAGTAGCAGGAGTGTGAGAAAGGCTTTCTTCATAGCATTTTGACCTATATGCATTTCTAAGGAGTATCTATTCTAGACGGGACAATTCATAAACTCACCAAGGTCGCCAAGAATCTGACGCATACGGCAGGCCGACCCCAAATGCCTTGGGAGAGACCCGGAGCCGGTCGATCCGCGGAAGGGAAGTCAACCACTCTAAATGGAGTAAATTGAGAAAAGGGTTAACCCTCCCGGGCTTCGATCACAAAAGACTCGTCCAGCTTCAGGTGCTTCCCTGATATCTGATCCACAACCTCAATCCGTAATACATAGTCATCCGGTGTCAGACCATCAACATTCAGTTCCTTGACGAAAACCACTCGTTGACCGGAAAAGAACTGAACCGACTCACCTCCAGTATCTGCCGTTTCCCACACAACTTCACCGTTCTTCAGAAGCTTGTAGGAAACATTGAGCGAAGGACTCATCGTACTCTGGTCAAGAGAAACATTGTAAACCTGATAGTAGAGTCTAAGCGGCTGTCCCGGGGCGAAGGATCTGGTTATGTTAGGAGTCACTTTGACGTCCCCAATCACGAACATTTCTTCCTGATTGGGAATCGTGTCCAGCACCCGGATCGACTGTGCGAAGACCACAGAGCTCGCATCGAGCTCTTCATTCTTGTAGGTTGGCGGGACAATTGCCTTTCGTACTACACCTATCTGGCCGGTGTTGAGATCCTTCACGACCAGATTCAACTTGTATCGCTGCTTCCTGTCCAGGAAAAGCAGCTTCTGGTAAACAGCTTTGCGGCTGAGACCGGCTCGAAGTTCATCTGACGAGAACGCCATCGTCAAATCGTCCTCAAACTCACTGACAAACCTTCTTCCCATGCTGGTAACAATCCCGTAGACAGCAACCTTTGCCGCTTGCAGGTCCCCTTTCCTCTCAAAGGTCAGGTCCTGGTTGTTCAACTGAACAGTGACGGGAACGATCACCTGCTGATCGTTCAACCGGAAATAGTCCTCATGGACTTCAATCGGAAGCGTCGTGAATTCGACGTTTACCTCAACCATCTCTTTGAGGTCTGTGTATTTAATCTGAGTGGGAGCCTGTACCATCGAGTAGGTCTCGTAACGATTGAACGGGTTATCTCTAGCGGTTGTCAGCATGCCTGGATAGCTGTCCCGAGTCCCCGGAGAGAAGTACGGGCGATCGGCCTTTGTAGCCCATCCAAACTCCTCTGCCAAGGTGGCTCCCCCGCCCGGTACGTAAAGCAGTGCATCCTTCTCTTCCGGATTCAACGCAAGTCGGTATTCACCGCTCAGGCTCGGGTCCACAAACTCAAGGAGAATATCGTCACCAACCCCATCAATGTGACGATAGCGCCAGACTTCATAGGGGTAGGTTGTCGTACTCCCGCCTCCTTCTCGCATCGAACGCTGATGGTACCCTCCGGAAGCATGAGACTCGATCTCTGCTGGAGGGCCATGTATGATGTAGATCCTGCCACGGTCAGTTCTCCAGCCGGCATAGCCGGCACTAAACTGTTCATTGGCATAGGCGATTCGCCGATAGTGCTCGACTTTGAACTCGTTCTCGACTGTTCGGGGCTCAGGATCTCGGCGAAACCAGAATTGCTCAATGAAGCGCTCTTTCTCCTCCAGGGTCGTCAGCGATTCGAAAACATCCCGCTCCTCTTCACTAATGATGTAAAGGACGTCCTCGTTAAGCCACTTCCTGTAGTAGCTTTCGGCTTCCTCGCGCTGCAGTGCTTCGCGATCCTGGGAGAGAGCGGGCACGACCAGAATGGCAAAGGCCGTGAATGTAAGTAGTACGCCAACAACTCGCATATGGCCTAAGCCCGCTTCAAGATGATCGCGGTCATGTCGTCATCCTGAGCGATTCCGGGAGCGAAGGCTTCAATCGCCCGCAGTAACGCCTGCAACATCTCATCGGCACTTCCATCACGAGACTGTCGGATCACGTCTGAAACTCGCTGCTTTTCGAACTGCTCACCCGAGGCATCTGCGTACTCAAAGAAGCCGTCACTGAGCACGGCCACTACGTCTCCCGGCTCGAGAACCATTGGGGCACATTCTTCGATCATGAGGTTGGGCAAGATCGCCAGTGGCAATGCATTGGAATCCAAAGATTCAACCTCGTCGGTTCCGGCATGATAATGGAGCAGAGGCCCCTGCCCGCAGGATAGATAATCGAGGCGGTTTTCACCCGCATCAAGAATCCCTAGAAAAGCGGTGATGAATCGGTTACCCGGCAGGTCAGCCTTGAGCTGTTCATTCATCTCCACAGCAATTCGATCCAGACCCTCACCCAGGCGAAGCCCGATACGAAACATGGCCCTCATTTGCGTTACACTCAGCGCGGGGCCGATCCCATGCCCGGTTGCATCGCCAAGCAGCACAGCAACTCCGCGATCCTGCAGAAAGGTAGCATCATAAATGTCGCCACCTGTTTCGTCTGCAGGTCTAGACCAGCAGGCCAGGGTATACCCATCAATTTCGGGTAGTTTTTTTGGAAGAACACCCAACTGAATGTCGCGCGCGACTGCTAGATCCTGCTCGAGCTTCTGCTTAACCAACTGTTCTTCAATCAGCCTTGCTCTCTGGAGAGATACGGCACACTGAGCAGCCAAGGTATCAGCAAGATCTGCATCGTCCGGGTCAAAGACTCCAGATCGCTTATTAAGGACCTGTAAAACACCTACTAACTCATCATGTATTCCAATCAAAGGAATTGACAGGAGACAGCGAGTACGGAAACCGGTCTTCTTGTCGACTTCCTGATTGAATCTCGCATCCGCGTAACAGTCCTCAACATTAATCAATTGACGTTTTTTTGCTGACTCTCCCGCAATTCCGAGGCTGGCTGGAAAGCGAATCTCTTTCTCTCCTGTAGCTACGCGTGAAAAGAGCTCATCGGTGTTCTCGTCATAAAGAAAAACCGTGCCTCTCTCTGCGTCCAATACCTCCAAAGCAGCTTCAATCACCAGTTGCAGAATCTCATCCAGTTCTACCGGAGCGCTGAGCCTGCGACTGACCTCGAGTACCCGAAGCAAAGCGCTTTTCTTAACCTTTGGGGATCCATCTACCATCGGGTCTCCTCCTGATCCCCCCAAACGCTCTTAGGGGGAGCTAGTTCAAAATCCTTGATTCTCCCTTTAGTCTACGAAATACGGCGTCTGTTGGCGACTGGGATGGTGATTCCCTCCCTCACCTTTCCCTCGCCCATTGCTTCGTGTCCTTGCCTTTCTGGTAAATCCCACAGCTGAGGGACCTCACGGAGGTGATTCATCAGCTTCCAGAGATGCGCGGGAGCTAAAGCACCCGCCTCCGCATGACTGCCGATTAGAACAAAATAGCGAAGCATTCGGAGGCGCGGCCCTTCCTTGTGACGGCGTAGCTCGGAGAGGGAAGCCGCAAGGCCGTGCGCATTACGCCATCCACTGACCGGGCCTATCGAAACCTCATAGTTCAAGAGACGACCTGGAAGGTCATCCTCCGCCGAGACCACGCGACTACAAGACTTCAAGACCCAAGCCTCAAGCCCCAGGCCCCAAGACCCAAGACCCTTTCACATTCGCCTCACATGGTACGCCGGGAACACACCAAATCCCTTAGCCAGGGCAGTCTGGCCGACGTACTCACACTTGAAGTCCTTAGCAGCCTCGGCGGTAGCAAGAGCGGCAAATGCCTGGCTCGCGTACACCTTTCCGGGCGGTGTGACAGGTTCAATTCGGGCTGTGCGAGCCACGTGGCTACCAAAGTAGGTGTATTTCTCGGTGATAGGATCAACGAAACCATGAACCGGTCCAACGTGAAGTCCGATTCGAATCGAAAGAGCTCTCGGAAGGCCTTTGACGACCCAGTCGGTTCTACGGACAAAGTCCCGCAAATCCAAGGCAAAGAGCCCCGCTGCTCGAGTATCCCGAAATGCAAGGTAGAGTCCATCCCCCCAGGTGTTACGAACCTCAGGGGAATAGGAGCCAGTATTGATCAGCTGTGCCACACCGCCGAGGAAGTGCTCGACGAACACCGGAATCTCTGCCTCGCCTAGCTCGCTGAAATTGACTACGTCGGCGAAAAGCAGGCTCCGAATCGAGGCTTGCTCCACTACGGGCGGAGCCACTTCCACAGACGACCGAGATGAGTCGCTTCTCTGTTGAGCCAATTCAGGGCGAGAGGTGTGGAGAATCTCACGCAAGTCAATGATTTCAACTTCCCGGCCCAGGGCGCGCCAACTTTCGATCATGCTCGCCGTTCCACCTGGGCCACCTCCCGATGTGCCGTCCCACAGAGCGACTAGAACAGCCTCCGTCTCGAGCTGATTGGCTCGGATACAGGCTAATCCACCAAGCAGGAGGTTGGCGTATTCGAAAGAGATTCCGCCACCCCGAAAACGGCTCTCCGAAGCCATGACCACTCCGGCTGCTTGGCAAAAAAGATCATCGAAGCGGTGAGCCCAGTTCCCATCAGGCGGGAAATCGACGCTTTCCGCGACGAAGGCCTCCTTTTCAAATGGGAGCACGATATGAATCTCGCCTCGGCGCTTCAGGAGGGCTTCAAGGAAAAGGAGGTCTCCTCCGCAGGCCGCTGAGGCGTATCCAATTTGAGCATCCAGTCGGTCGAGGCGTTGCTCAATCACCCTTCGAACGGCGGCCTCCAGTTGACTGGGAAACCGTGGGACCGACCGATTCGGATGATCGATCATATGGCCTGTGAACACTAGGACTCTAGGAAGTTGGAAGCTTTGTTCGTAGGGCCTTCCGTCGATCTCGAGGTACTCGACCAGAAGTCGTAGATTCCTTCGGGTACTGCTGAGATCACCGAAGCGCCCCTTCCCTACCTGAGCTGCCTGCGCGTACCACATTTCGGCCTCGGACCATTGCCTCAGTATCAGGCCGGCTTCGCCGAGCGTTGCGAGTGGCCAGTAGCGGTCTCCTCCAGAGACATCTTTAAAGGCTTCAAGGCACTGAGTTCGAACTTGCTGTGCCAGATCGGCTGCAACCGACTCACGGCCCAGAATAAGAGCCATCGTGGCAGCATTGATACCGGTCCAGTAACCCCCGGTCTTCATATAAGCCTGAGAGTAGCAGTCATGAGCGAGCGCGAGTTGTCGCCGCTTCTCGACCGGGTCCACGCTATTCTGCCAAAGGTCTTTATGGACCCGGGCCTTTGTTCCCAGGGTCTCTTCGTTCTCGTGGCCTTCACTGATCAACTCTGAGAGGATGACTTCGGCACGATCCTGAGCCCCACTGCGCGCCAGCGAAAGGGCAAGTAATTGACGAATGATAGGATCTTCGGCAGCAACCTTACGGCCTGCACGTAAGACATCATAGGCGACAAGGGGTTCACCTAGTTTGAGAAACCGGCTGCCCAGCAACTGGTATGGTTCGGGAGTTGCCCACAGTTCCGAATCGCGCGTCTGCCACAGTGTCAGCAACTCTGCCAATCCTGAGTCAGGGTTCTGAATCAATGACTTCAAATCCTCGGCCTCTCCCGCGTACCGTTCCGCCGACCTGAGATCTTCTCGACTCTCCTTGGATCCCTCCTGTTCCTGGTGTCTGTCTCCGTTCATCGCATCTCCGCTTAGGTGGTGGCTGCAATCTCCATTATGGGTAAAACCGCTACAGGAATCACCCCGATTTTGACAATAAGGTCTATTGCCCAAACCACGGCAACCCAGCTCGAAGCTCGAAATCCGAAGCTCAAAGCAGCCCAGAAGTTTGAAGTTCCAAGGCGGCATACGCCAGAATCGAGAAGATCGTGAGGATGTTGATCTTTTAACTGATGTGCTAAAGTGAGATTATAATAGCTTTTCGATGAATCCTACCATCGGAGGATTTTCCTTTTATTGACAAGTTATGGATAGTCCCGCTGTCTTCATCAGTTATTCAAGGGAAGACTTGGAGCCTGCCGTCAGGCTGGAACAGGCACTTAAGGACCAGGGGCTCAAGCCCTGGCGGGACCAGGAGAGTCTGTACGCTGGTCAGCAGTGGCCGAAAGCCATCGGCGATGCGATATCTTCAAATGATTTCCTGCTGTTACTGTGGTCCCGGAACTCCGCGGAGTCACACTTCGTAGAATTTGAGTGGACGACGGCAATAGCCCTGAGGAAGACGATTATCCCATGCCTCCTGGATGAAACACCGCTGGTCCCAGCCCTCATCTCATTTAACGGGATTCCCATGCGGGATGTCGATTCGTCAATTCCCCGAATTCTTGAGACGTTCAGCCTGGTGAAACCGGCCAAACAGGATCTCGAACGGAAGTCCTCAGTACTCAAGCAACTTCAGGAAGTGGTTCCGGGTGATGCTGAATCGATGGCCCGGTCCGGCACGATTCTTGTCACTAAAGCAGTCGCAACCACTGGAGATTCACCTGTCTCCTCCCGAGTAGGTCCCACGCCCGAAGCCGGATTCGAAGGAATGACGATCGGGAACCGCTATCAGGTTGTCAAGATGTTGGGCCGCGGAGGAATGGGGGCCGTTTACCAGGTATATGACACTGAACTGGAAAGGGATGCTGCACTTAAGGTCATTCGAGCCGACATGGCCAACGAGCCGACCGTGGTCCAGCGCTTTAAACGAGAGATTCAGCTTTCCAGCGAAGTGACCCATCGTAACGTCCTTCGCGTCTTTGACCTGGGCGAGAGCGACGGTGTCAAGTTCCTGACAATGCAGTACGTGGATGGAGAGGAACTGACTGCGCTTCTGGAGCGGGATGGGGCTCTCCCCAGGGAGAAGATCGTCAATATCCTCCGCCAGATTTCAGAGGGTCTGCGAGCTGCCCATGAGAAGTCGGTTATCCACCGCGACCTAAAGCCTGCTAACATCCTGATTGACAATCGAGACCATGTCTACCTAACGGACTTTGGCCTGGCCACTTCCACGGCAAAATCCGGTCTCACGCAAGCCGGCGACATTATGGGGACTCCGCATTACATGTCGCCAGAGCAGGTACGAGGAGAGACTGCTGACGCTCAGTCGGACATCTATTCACTTGGCGTCATCCTCTATGAAATGGCTACAGGCCGGCTGCCTTACACGGGCGAAACGGTTTACGAGATCATGATGCAGCGCACCGTGAAGGACCCGACGCCGGCAAAACAGCTGAACCCGGATATTCCCGACTTCCTGGATAAGATCATTCAGGGAAGCATGGCCCGGGACAAGGCCGCCCGCTACGCCACCATTGACGAACTGCTGGAAGACCTGGAAGAGGGCGCACTTTCAGGTCAGACCATCATGATGACCCGCCTGAAAATGCGCAGCATCAAGCGAAAAGCGTTGATGCTGACCTGGAAGAAGCTGGCGATAATT
>JAUVSF010000040.1 GCA_030597245.1 Acidobacteriota bacterium | reverse complement strand
GGTCAATGCGGTGATCAGACAGGCAAAGGACTGGAGCCGGTGGTATCGATTCGGGCAGATGGCAATTTCCCCGACTGCGGAGATGCAAAGAGCCCTCGCCGGTGAACAAGTAAAGGTCTCCGACAGCCGGAGCGACCTGGTCTCAGTTCTGGCACCTGTGCGCAACAGCCGGGGAGAAGTCGTAGGATTCGTGGAAGTTTGCCATGGGCCGGAAGTTGTCGTGGTCACTCAGTAGGCATGATCAGATACAGATGCCCTTTCCGATCAGATTCACCCAGGTAGATGGTACCGTCCAATCCGGCAGTGGCGGAATCGAAACGGAGTGGGTACCAGGCGTAATAGGGACTTCGGTCCACCTGCACTGGGCCAAGGTGTTGAAACTCACCTTTTCCCGGATCATAGCAAAACAAAGTACAACCGATTCGGTCCTCACCGGCGATTCCCCAGACCCGGCCGTCCCTACCGGTGGCCAAACCCCGGATTCGACGGGAAGTACGGATCTTCCCAAGGTTGGTGATTTCCAGTTCGTCGGTTGACAGGCGGAAAAGGTAGCCTTCGTTGGTGCCTCCGTAGAATGCGCCGTCTGCTCCAGCAGTCCAGCATTCGACTGCCGGGTGGTAGGTTTCGAAATCATTGTGCACCGGATAGAAGTCCCCCGGAATAAATGCATCCAGCCGAACAATCTGATCCTTATCCGGTTCATAGCGGACCAGGCGGCCACGATCAACCGAGAAATAGCAGGCCCCATCTTTGCCTGAAACTAATTGTCCCGGCAGTGTCCGTAATCCCTTGCGGGGGCCGGCATAGATTACCTCATCCCAGGTTTCCCCAAGGTCTTTGAAGGAACTGGACGCAATATCGAAAACGAAGAAATGGCCGCTGGGGTAGGTGATTCCGTAAAGGCTCTTTCCATCTCCGGATGCGGTAAGGCCGTAGATCCCTTCGCCGCTGACCGGACTGCCCAGGTCCTCGACCTCTGCCTTCCGGTCCGCATGGTATTGCATTTCTGCCCAGCGTCGGGGGTCGAATCGAAAGAGCCGCCCTGCACTGTAATCCGAATACTCCGCTTTCAGATTTCGCCACATGGTCTTAACGATATGATCGGTCCCCAATTCCGTTTCCCAGGCACGAGGGAGTTCTACCTCCAGGGTCATATCTTTGCCGGTACCGATATAGAGCATCCCATCTCCGGCCAGTGCCAGTGCATTGTGCACACCTTCACCACTGGGAAGGTACCCGAGAGGCCGAACGTGATTGTACTGTGGAGAAAAACAGAACAGCGCGGCCTTCTTTCCGCTTGTGGCGCCGAAGACAATTCCGTTCTCCGGATGAGTGATCAAGCTGGTGATCTTGCTGTTATCAGCCTCGATCAGATTTCCTGGCGCATAACCCAAATCCCGGTAGTCAATTCGGTGCTGGTTCAACCCCAATCCCGTCACCTGACTACTCTGCCCCGCATGGGAGGGTACCAAGAAGCAGATAGGAACAGTCAATAGGAAGACAAGGCTGTCAATTAAGCAGCGTTTCCGTAACATATCTAATCTCCAGAGATCCAGTTTGTCTGCTTTCTACGACGTTTCAGGTTTCTGAATGTCTTTCGGTACGTTTGTTCTGGCTCGGGGGATGTCTCCTTTATGACCAGTTGGCTCCATAACCAGGGCTCACCGGTGGTTTCCCTCCCATACCATTAACTGAAGCCGGAATGGATCCACGCCGGCTGCTTTACCGGCAACCCTTTCCGGATCTCGCTCTTCCAGGGCCCCGCACAGGTAGACCTTTCCATCGGCAGCGACTTCACAGGCCCCTGTACCCAGGACATTCCGGCCGTCGAGACTGACCAGTCTGCCGAGCATTTGCTTTTCTCCTGTGACCAGGTTGCAGGACTGGAGGTACGTGTGGCTGCTGCTCTGGGTAGCATGTTCGCCTGCACCGTAATCGAAGACCCGGTCTACCAGGGCGTAGTAGGCCATATTGTCCGGGCCGAATCCTACCGCCAGGGGGGAATAGGGGTGGTTCCCGCTCTCGATCTGGCTTTTCAGGGCCATGTCCGCTATCAGCCGGACCGTACCCTCTTCACCCGCATGAGGATCGAACTCGAACAGGAGTGAACGGCCGCCTTCCATGCCATATATCTTGCCAAGGGAAGGTACCCATTCTGCATACCTCCACAAATAACGCCGGTCCATGACCGGTCTCCCCAACCGGTAGATGTGTCTGAAGGCATACTTCGCCGGGATCTGAAGAGACAGGTCGAAAATTCGGTCTTCCCGGACGGCATATTTCCAAAGCTGATGGTCCCCATACGTTCCATAGACGTTGCCGGAACCATCCATGGCGATCATGCGGTTGACATCCCAGTTGTTGATCCGTCCCAGATCGCGGCTGACACGACTCTCGAGATCAAAGGCGTAGAGATGGCCGTCAAAACAGCTGAGATAAGCAATGTTTCGCCGGCGGTCGAGAACCAGTCCGTAGGCTCCCCAGTTTTCTGTCACTAGCCCGACCGTCTCCACGCGGTTTTCGTCAGGAACGTAGCGAAAGAGAAGGGCTCCCTTATTGGCCCAGGTCCAGGGGTCGATTCTAGAGGGCCCCGACCCCTGATTGCCGGTTGCAAAGTAGATGTTCCCTGCCGAATCTTCGGCGAAGCGGGTGTGGATCTTTCCGTGAGTCCGCTCACCCCGGCCGTTTTCTCCCAGAAACAGGCCGATATCAGCAACCAATCGGTTCCTGTCGGTAGCGGGGTCGTACTCGAAGAACAGAGCTGAACCCCCATGTGTACAGAGCCCGGTGTAGACTTTGCCGCTCGAGGCTGCGTAAAGAGCCGACCACATTCCATCCGGCTTTTCACGGCCCGGGAATTCAATTACGCGAACCTGCGCGACCCGTTCCACCGGTTCGACAGCCATCAATTGAACAACGAACGTCGTAAAAAGCGATATCAGGGAAACTGTCCTGATCACTCCCGCATCTCCTTCCCTTTCTATCCTGGCTTCTGAAGTCTTTTTTCTAGTTGTAATAAAGCAAATTGCTCTCCGACCATTCTTCGGTCAGTTCTTTCAGAAAAGGCCCCGGAGTATCATTGACATGGTCCTGCATGACTTGCAGTTTCAGCTCCATGTCCTCGATTGGCGTTTTGTAGAGGAAGGGTGTCTCCTGCCTCTCCGTCACCCGGAAGAAAGGGACTCTGCTGGTACGAAGCAGGCGCAGCCAATCCCCCGTGTTGTCAATCTCCGCCCGGATTACACTTTTCAGGAGTTGACGGTTCGTTTCCGGGCTGCCGTTCTTCAGGAGCCAGTTGTTGATGGCCACCTGGGATTCGAACAGGTTGCGCACTGTTTTTTCCCGGTAGAGGAATCCCAGGAAGCGGTCCCGCTGGTCCTCGATTACCGGCGGGGCAGAGGGGCCCAGTGCCCGGTTGAGGATTTCGATCGCTTCGGTGAGTTTTGGAAACATTCCCTCATCGTACGCCTTGACGGCACGAGCAAGGTCCTCCTCCTCGTACATCCGAATACCACCTTCGAAGACGATATTCGGGCGGGCAATATCCCAGGGCAGGGTGAAGAGTGCCCGTTCCCAGGCAATTCGCTCCGATTCGCTGAGCAGTGTGATATCAGGTACCACTGGGCGGGTTAGCCAACGGGCCTGGGTCTGGGCAGCTCCTGCATGGTACCAGTTTAGCTGAGGCCATTCCTCCAAAGCTCCCTCGACTACTTTCCAGGCCTGCACAAGGAGCCTGGCCGGTTCGTCGTCTCCCTTGCACCAGTAAGTTGCAGTGTCGAGAAGAAACCGGTCCAGATCCTCGACTTTGCCTCGTATCAACTCGGAGTAGAGCTCCTGGGTCACGTTGTATGGGCACAGAGTGCTCGGGAAGATGCCTCCCTGTGTGAAGATCCTTTGCAGTCTAAGTTTTTCCAGGCCGGCGAACTTGTTGACCAGTACCGATGGTCGGGTAATTCCGATAATCGGTTCGGTTTCCCAGGAAGATGAGACTCCTATCGAAGCATAGGGTTCGACGCCTACTGCTCTGTCATCGATCACATACTGCTCACGCCCTCCGAATTCGCCACCTTTGATGGCTCGATCGCCTAAGATGTGAGCGAGGGTTGCTCCTTCCGGCATGGATGCGGCGATCTCTTTCCGTTCGTCGTCTCCGTATTCCCAGTCTATCTTCATGATCACTTCAAATTCAGGGTTGATCTTCCGTCCGGCATCCAGGATGGAACCGGCAAAATCGCCTGCCATCCGGCCCAATGTCTTGGATCGCGCCAGATAGGAACCGTTGGGCCCGAAGTAGAGCCTTCGAGCGAAGGGAAGTCCAGAGCCGCTGTCCTGAGTCCAGAAGACGAAATAGCGCAGGTCGGGCACTTCGGCCATGAGGTTGCTGATCGATTCAGCGTAATGTTCCAGTACCTTGGGATTGGCGATATCGAGCGCATATCGCGGCTGAAGGCTCCGGCCGGGATGGTCAATCCTGGAACCCCTGAGCTCGGGGTAGCGGTCAAAAACCTCTTCGGCGACACCGCGCGGCTCGTAACAGACAAATCCGGGTTTTAGACCGTACCGGCGTGCCAGCCTGGTGGCTGACTTGAGATCGGCAAGGTTTGCAGCCAGTTCATCCTGCGGGTAGATCCCCTCAGTCAGTGAACTCTCCACAAAAGCATCCAGCGCCGGTGCATAGCTCATATACCAGGCATAGGAATCATGGGGGAACTTACGGTGCAGGACATGGTAGCCTCCCGGGTCGGGATACCGGTTGATTTCCATTCCTGTATGGCCCAGCCGGGCGATGTCACGGACATGGCGCCGCCGATCGAAACCTTTAGAGAAGCGGTACCACTGGTTGAGGGAGTTGTCCCACATGGTAAACCGCTCTTCGAAGCGAAAAAGGGAAAGCCGGTCAGTTTCGCGGCGGGGGTTCTCGATCCAGGCCAGGGCGGCATGGCAGACATTACGGGGTGTGCTGCCGGCAAAAAGCAGTCCATCCCCAACCTTCTTGACCAGTTCCCATTCCCGGTGTGCCGTAGGATCCGGTAACAGAGTAGCAGCCTCGGGATAAGCTTTCACTTCGCTACCCACGGCCAGCACGATCTCGCCTGACTCTATCTGTCCAGTGTGAGAACGGTTGACAATGGCTGCACCGGTCCTCTCCGCCAGTTCCTCGGCGGCCGTTTCCACAGGAAGAGCGCTTCCCGGTGGCAGGTACACCGTTTTCCCGGCCGGTAGTCCATAGACAGCGGATCCCGCCATTGATATCGCCTGTAACGCTGCCACCGAACCAGCGGATTTCTTGAGGAAATGTCTGCGTGAAAGACTAGAACTCAGCTGTTTCATTTCTTACTCCAAAATGGTTCCATGAATTGTCATTACATTACCGGGGAAGTTCGATCTGGAATCGCTTGTTTTCCAATTGGATATACAACAGGTTTCCTTCTCTTCTTAATTGAGAAGCGGAAGTCAGCAAGGGCCTGTCATGAGATCCGTTGACAAAAACCACCACCGGAACGTAGGGGAGAACAGGTTTTTCACTCTGCCAGAAAGGAAAAGCCCCTCTTCCTCCGAAGAGATGGGAATGTGACCACCCGGCTTGTGGTTCCAGTAGCTTCATGGCTAGTCGGCCCGGCGGCCCCTCAATGACTTGCATAATAGACCAGAAACCCGCGCCCTGTATTTGTATCTGGTTGGTTTCCCGCTTTACACCGGGTTCATCTCCGTGAGGAATACTGATCCCATAACCACCGAGGTAGAGATAGGCGGGCCGGGCACTGGTGTGCCAGAATACGTGGATCTCCCCATCATCTCCGATCAGCGTATCTGTTCTGACTTCACCGAACTCCTCCAAATCGGGCTCCGGCCTGGGTGAATTGATTTCGTAAGTGCTCTCCACCCGTTCTGGTGCAATCGAAATAACCGTCGGATTTGTCCTGTACTGCCAGGTTTTGCCGTCGAATGAGATCCCGCTCCTTCCAACCCCAAGATCGGCGCTTCCCTCTCCAAGCACCGGCCAGCCCAGATAACTTGAATAGGCGTGCTGGAAATATTTGATCCCTCGCTGCCACTTCCCCTTGTGGCCAACAGCAGAGCCACCCGGATAGAGCCTTGCCTCGCCGTCGAGAGGGCTGACCTTTAGAACGATTTCGGGTCCCTTTAAGGCTCTTCTCCCCCCAGTCCGGTCGGCCGGCATAGGCAGTTCCTTGTCAGTCCAGAAAGGGTGGTCTTGCGGAAGAACGAGGGGGACAAGGCCGTGCACAGCCCAGTAAGGACCACCTCTTCTAATGTAGTCTTCGGCAACGACCGAGTTGGGGCCGTGAAAGCCCGGTTCGAGCAGGCCGTTTTCACTCATTCCGCCTCTCTCCCAGAAATACTTCAGGCATCCGGAAGCGATCCGGCGGGCCTGTCCTGGAGGCAGGAGGCTGGAATCACTGAGAAGAGGATATCCGATGGCCGAGAGGACGGCAAAACGGTAAGTCACGGACCGTCCCCAGGGGATCGGCCCCCCATCGCGGCCGAAGAAGTAGGGAAGTGCCTCCTGGAAATATCCACTCGCTTGTTTGATCTGGCTGCCGAATTCATCCCTCCACAGGGGGTCGAAGTGGAGAAGTGCATGGTTGTAAAGCTGGAATCCCCACCAATTGTAGTAATCGAAAGTGAAATTCCCCCCGTCAATATACCAGCCGTCTCCCCGGTACCAGTTTAAGAGGCGGTTGAAGATGCGAGTCAGAAAAACACGGTTTACAGGCCGGCCATGCTTCTCCAGAAGAGGAACTGCCATCATGGGGAAGTACCAGCAGTTGCAGTCCCAGGCTCGGGTCTTCACCAGGTCTGCCAGGTAGTCCAGGAGATTATCCCGCTGACGTTGGGTCAGTGGATTCCAGAGAAACTTCGGACTTAGGAGAATGGACATGGCGATATTGGTGCCGAGTGGACTGTGTATCGGATGGAGTCCCCAGTACCCGTCGCTGTCCGGATCAGTGCCACGAATTATCCCGTTGAGATAGGGTCGGGTAATCGAACCGTCATAGCCCGGAACCCGGTCCTTTCCCGTAGCTGCCGTATAGATCGCGACCAGGAGCATGCTCCGTTCCAGTGTTTCGCTCGGATCTTCAGCGACCTTGAGTTGTTCAAAATGGCCCGTTTCACCGGGAACTCCAGTTAGCCTGGAAACACCCTTCTCAGGGTCAAAATACGGCAGGATTCCCGCAATGAGCTGCTCGGTGATCTCCAGCCAGTGGTCCCTTGTGTAGCCGGTAAAGGGACTCAGAATTCGATCCTCAGTACTTTCCAGCCTCAGTCGGGCTTCACTATTGCCGCCAAATCCTGAATCCCCGTTGGAAAGGAGAACAGAGGGAAGTAGCACCATCACTACACAGAGGCCGAACCGGCCATTCGTCAAACCCATCCCAACCCTATTCGTGTCGTCTGCAGGGACAAACTCGTTTCACACACAGTAGCTTCTCACTCTACAACTTCGAACCTGATCCATTGAGCTGCCGCATTTTCTCTTGCGTTTGCAGATTTGTCTACGACTGAATACTGGAGGAGGTACTCTCCTGTCTCAATTCCGGGTCCCAGAACCAGGTGCCCGGTTGCCAGCAGAGGTTCCTGAGAGGTGCCGGAAACAGGGGCGCTCACCACAGAGTTGCCGTCATAGATCGGCCGGCCATCCAGAAACAAATGAACTCGGGCATCCAGGTGTGCCTGGCCGGTGTCCTTTTGCCTTCGGGCATTATAGATGTACAGACCGTAATCTATGCGCGTTCCACGCTGAAACTTGCGAACGGCCATACTTCCGTCGTGAAGTTCTCCCTCTTCCGAGTCCTCTCCGTTTTCCGACGTTGACTTCGATCCGCGCAGGACTATCCCGGAAAGTGCAAGGCGTCCCGATTCGATATTCGGGACCTCTATGAACCCCCCTGTCGATCCAATTTGCCGTGAAACCCGGTCACGAACTGCGACTCGGAGAAGGTAAGGGCCGGATTGTTTGATGGGCACTTGAATTGTAGCTGTCATTCCATTGTTGAGGAGTTGTTCATAGGTTTGTCCACGAACCCTGATCCTAAAGTTCTCGCTGTTCTCAACAACCTGGTCAGGCTGATAACCAAAGGCTGCGGCTACCACTTCAAGGTCGGAAATCCACCACCCGTCTCCAGTCCGTTTGAATGAGAGGTCCTCGGCATCAATGTGCAGCCAGCAGCTGATCAGGTGGCCCAACTCAGGACGGTATTCATAAAGAGGTGTCAGAGTAATCCCGATTTCCTGTAACAGAAAAGGTGAATTGAGAACCTCAGTCATTCTGTCCTCTCCGGATCCTTCCTCCTTTTCACTGTCGTTTTCGAAGTTTCCCAGGAATGTTGACCTGAATCGGACCTTCAAACCAGGCCGTTTGACCTTGACTGAAATCGTCGGGAAACGGCGTGTCCCATCGGTGCCAACGGTAGATGCCTCAGGTGTGTATCCGATCAGGTAGTACCCCTGCTGTTCCCTGAGTATCTGATGGAAACTGTCATTGATATTGTTCGTGGGCCGTAAGAAGTGCCCTCCGGTCCCTTGAGGAAGCGCGGTCAATGCCTGCTGCGTTTGCTCGAATTGACGCGTGCGTGTGGCCATGATCCTGTCATACGCCCGGGGATCGAGAAGTTTCTCCACGTCCTCCTGGCTGAGAAGGGGGGCCCTACGGTCGCCTCGAAACTCAATTTCCGCAGCTTCGGACTGAGCCAACCTGATAATGCCTGAAAGATCGTCGCTTGGGTGAAGCCCAACAGAGCTTGGACCCCGGGCATCGATCGTATAGATAACAACCCCACTTCTGTGAGCTTCCTCGGTGACTCTCTGTAGAGCCGCAACAATTACCTCTGGACTATCCTTGACGCCTTCCAGTTCCTCGTACCATATTCTGAAGCCTTCCGATACGAGGATCATCGATTTTCGGCCTGGGAGTGATCTCATTGAGCTAATCAGGGAACGGATTGAATCCAGTGTTCCATACGCAAGACTACGTTCATAGGCCGCCTCGCTGCGCTTGATCGGTGAGAACTGACGATCGAAAGAACCTCTATCCAAAGGGCTTACCCGAAAAGGTGCCCTCCACTGAATACGCTCTACGATTGCTCGGAGTTGTTGTTTATCATTGGTGAACTGATGTACCGCTCCTACTCTGAAACCAGTGGGGCGCACCGAAACGAGATCTGTGGACCGAATCTGTTCGTTGATAAACCGTTGGAGGTTCTTCCTTACTATCACAATATTCTCGAAAGACATTCCGATGTCATCCACTACAACCGCAATGGAACGGCGAACTTCTTCTGGAGGGAGGAATTTGACTGGAATTTCGATTTCCGGAGTCTGATCTGTTTTTGATACCGGCTCAGCGTCGATGTAAGTCAGGTTCGTGATCGTCAGAGACTTCCCGTCATGGATGACCTCGAAATCCTCGGGTTTCAAGTCTTTGATATGGTGACCTTCCCGGTCAGTAACTACCGCATCGACGGCTACGGTTTCTACGACAACTCGTATGGGTTTCCCTGAGGTCTGTTCAGGCTCCTGCAGCGAAACCGACGGACTCCCCCCGGCTACACATAGAATGAAGAATAACTGTAGGACAACCGAATATGGAGTCATCACTTCCCTCCACCTCCAATTGCCATTATGCAACTGTGAATAAGACTGGGCAATGTATCAGTTAGTGTGAGGCATTCACAGCGCGATTGTTCCTGGAATTCGGTTCAGGGATCACTTGGTTTCAGCTCGGTTGCCACTCACCTGTGGACCGCGGCGCCATCCTTCTCCTGCTGCCGCCTCAGAAGAGAAATGAGCTCATCCCGGCGGTGGGATTCGATGTCGGCAAGGTTGTTCTCCTCGGCGGGATCTTCCCGGAGGTTGTAGAGCTCGGTCACTCCGGTCCGGAGTTCGATCAATTTCCAGTCTCCAACCCGTAGAGCTGCTTCGCCTGCCCCTGTGATATAGATGGGCTTGAGATTCAGTTCCGAACCGGGATCAAGAAGTAAAGGCCATATATCTTGCCCGTCTAAATCATCAGGCAACTCTTCCTGGATCCCACTCAAGGCGAGAAACGTCGGCAGCCAATCTACAATATGGATAGGTCGATCCATAACTCCCGGATCGAGAACTCCCGGCCAGTACGCCAGAGCCGGTACGCGGATTCCTCCTTCGTATACTTCGCCTTTCCAGCCCCTTAATGGACGGTTATCCCCGAGAACCGGATCGGGAGGATACCGGCTCTCGTAAAGACCTTCAGTTGTCAGCCAGTTGTCCTGACCGCCATTGTCCGAACTGAACACGATCAGAGTATTTTCAGTCAAGCCATTCCGATCAATCGCCTCTACGATACGTCCGATACCTGAGTCCATATGGGAGACACTGGCTGCGAATATCCGGCGCGATCGTTCACTGATCGTGTCTTCGTACAAATCGATCCACTCCCCCGGTTCAGCCAGCGGATAATGGGGAACACTGTAAGTAACAGCCAGGAAAAACGGTTTGTCGCGCGTTTCGTTGATGTAACGTATGGCATCCTCGGTAATGAGGTCAGTAACGTGGCCTTCCTCTTCGATTAGTTGGTCGTTTCGATGCCAGGTCGCGTCACCAAACTTGTAGCGGTGCGTATACGGATCGATTTGTCCATGAAGATAACCATAGGAGGTTTTGAATCCGTACTGTGTCGGTCCGTGATCGGCTGAAAGGGACAGGTGCCATTTTCCGGTGATGTGGGTTTCATAACCCGATTCTGCCAGCAGTGAAGGAAGGGTAGTTACATCATCCGGAAGGATTTGCGTACTTTTCCCGGCAATGGGGCCCAGAATACCAAATCGGCTCGGAAATCGGCCTGTCAGGAGTGCTGCCCTGGAAGGGGAACAGACTGGGCTAACATAATGCTGATTGAGGCGAATCCCGTCGCGAGCAAGGCGGTCCAGATGAGGAGTCAGAATTTCGGAGCCGTTATAACCGGCATCGTTCCAACCCAGGTCGTCCGGCATGATGAAAATGATGTTTGGCTTGCCCTTCCGACTGCTCCGAGAATCTGTGCAACTCAATAATCCGGCGCCTATGATGAAAATGATAAGAACCGGCAATAGCCTCAGATAACTTTTCATTGGATTCCATCCCTGCTGCATTCGTTCACTGGTTGCAGATTCGTCTGGGTCAGAATATCCAGATTCTGTCTCTAATCACTCCGCCCCGTGCATTTCAGGTTCAATCTCTACGTTGGGCACCGATGTCCATCAAAACATCATAGAACTTCCGTGCTTTTGATGTATTAAAGCGCAGTTTGATCATGCCCTGCCAGTCGTCACTAAATTCCGACGACTCAAATGAAAGCACTATGCTCTGTGGGCTGGACAGATTGACATGAAGTGCAGATATTCTGGGGTCTTCAACAGAGATATTTATTTGGCGCTTCCAATATGTGTAAGCAATGATCCGTTTCTGAGTAATGGCCAGGAATCCGGAAAAACCCTCCATTCGGTGTTTAAAACGCTTCCCTGGTCCTTTAACATTCTTTGTGATAACCCAGCCTCCAATGCCTTCATCAACCACGACCATCCCCTCTGCTTCAAGAACCGGGCGTAGCTTTTTCGGTATACCACCAATTTTGAATAGTCGATAAAGTATTGTGTGTCCCATAAGGTTGGTGATCGGGCACCAAAGCGCGAACGCTACCTTCGAATTGTACGCCGCCGGTGACTGTACGAGAGCTGGACAACGACCTGCCTGCGATACGGCATTTGCCGCTTATCCCGTCAAGTCAAGTAGTCGTTCAAGTTCCTCGAGTATTGCGAGCGCCGACTGAGCCTTCGGGGAAGGGATGTCTGTAGCTTGTTGGACTCGCTGCTTCAAACGGTCCAAAGCGGTACGCGCTTCGGCATCGGTCGTACTTTCTTGAAATGTCTTCAAGAACTGTCGCCAATAGACGGTTTTGATGCCGCACAATTGCACATCGTCGAGTTTCTCCATATACGATTCCATCATTCCCGTGCGCGCCAATCGACCAAAGTTGCCGCCGCCATCGGCATTCGGTTTGTCGAGAATCTGATCGGACTTCGTTGGATACGGAGCGACTCCTGCCGGAATTTCAATGCCCATGTCCTGCTTTGTTCTCCGGACATGTTGCCAGTGGTAGTTACGATATGCTGCGGCGTACTCGGCCGATTCAACGAATGGTTCAAAGAGAATCGGGGAACCGCTGATGACGTTCCCCAGGACCCACGGAACCACGACGATCAAATCCTGCTTAGCACATGCGGCGGCGGTGGATTGAAACCTCAAGCTTGGCTCGGCTTCTTTTGCCAACAAATACCAGCCTTTGAGTTCGATACCCATCAGAATCTCGCCGCCTGATGTCTTGCGCAAAAGAACATCGGGAAAAGTCTGTGCTTGCCGAACGAAGCTGTAAAGGGCATAGCTTTCATCCGGATCCCATGTGTTCCGTAGCAGATTCAAAGTGCGTACGACCTGCTCTTCAATCGTTGCGCCGAGTACAGTATTCAGGGTATGCAGATCGGTCGCCATGATACCGGAAATATGAGTTTCCGTGCGGAAATAGATCGGCAGGCACCCGATGGCCTCTCGCACGTCTTTGTACAGGTGATAATGGTCCCAATCGTTTGTGGGCAATTCTCTTGTAGGTTTGGTTGGCACGGCGGGGTTGCTTTTCTGAGTCATGATGTGGCCAACCTTTCCACCGCGGCGACGTAGAATTCAGGAATGATCTCCGCAGCATAGTATCTCCGGCCGAAATGATAGGAGACAACCGCACCTGGACAGAGGCCACCGAAAGGCTCCCAAACGACGTCGCCTTTTTCAGTAGAGGCTCGAATAGTCAAGTCGATAAGCTTCAACGGCTTCTGACTACCGTGCAGACTTTGGAACTTGTACTTCATTCCATTTCGTGAGCCCTGAATCCGTTCGGATCCACTGACTTGCGGTTCGCGCCAAACGTTAGTGACCCCCACGTCACAGCTAAATTTGGCCCGCAGCTTGTCCCACCGACGACCGGAAATCGGACGCTTCCCGTCCGTGCTGAAATACGGCCGACCTTTCGGGTCACCATGTTCGTTCCCGTACTTGGCGAGTTTCACAAAGGCGTCAACAGGCGGATAGTACCAGAGATGGTCGGCCGTGAGATATTTTCGCGTCGCCGCGTTGAGAACTCCACATGCTTCATTGGCCAATCGTAAGGGTAAACCCGTGCGTTTCCACTCATGTCGAAGCCATTCTTGCATGGTGAGGGACCGACCGCCGATTTGAAACCTCGCCGCCTTGATGTAATGAACGCAGACTTCGGTCACTACAGGGAATTTTCGCAGCGTTTGCGTGTTGGCATTGCCGGCAATGTGTCCGAGTCCCTTGTCCCAAATGTTACAGCAGCGGTACTCCCAATCGTGTGAGGTCAACACCGGATGCACGGTCGCCCAGCCTACTTCAGTGCACCAAAACCATAGAGTTGTCTCCGGAGTGGAACGTTCGCTCCACGCCCTAATGTGAGGTTCATACCAGTCAGCCAGTGGCTCTGCCTTGTGATTGTCGCCTGGAAAACCGCTTACACCATATGGACCATCAGAGATAATGCAAGTCGGCGCGGACCAATCCGCGTACAAGTTCTCTGCGCGGTCAAAGTGAATTGATACTCGATCGCAAGTGTACCGCTCGCCAACCACAGGTTCCGATTGATGGCGTTGCCATTCAGGAAACAAGTGAGTTTGTGAAGAGCTTGCAGTCTTTCTCATCGACAACTCCTGTAACGTCGGATGGTCATGTCGTCTACCGCATAATGAATATACTGATCAACATAGTATCCCGGTTGCCTGCATAAGACGCAAATAGAAACCGTCGAAAGGCCCTCGGTAATTAGCCCGCCAGCAACGACTTCCGCTGAACATTCCGCTCGAAGCGGAACGGTCTATGCTGATTCGTATTCTACCGGTTCGGTATGTGGTGGTCCACGGGTCTC
The DNA here is from genome assembly GCA_030597245.1 of Acidobacteriota bacterium. GTDB lineage: Bacteria > Acidobacteriota > UBA6911 > RPQK01 > JAPXNP01 > JAUWTT01. The sequence goes on along the minus strand of JAUVSF010000040.1, from coordinate 4,443 downwards.
TGAACTCCTTTCGGTCCCTGATGTAAGACGTGGGTTTAAACCATCGTTGTTCTCACATCCTTGTTACGTATCAGTTCCTGTACTGTGCGAATATCGAAGCCATCCTTGAGGAGGTGTTTCGCAAAGGAATGGCGCACCGGGCGACAACTCGCCCGCTTGGTCAGCCCGACTCGCGTCACGGTTCCTTGATCGCCCGCTGAACAACAGACACGTCGATGTGATGCCGTAATTGGTCGCCTGTTTTTCGGTTCCTCCATCTGCCAGCCTTCAATATCTATAACGTCCGACTGATAAAACCTACGAGGGAAGTGGCCGAAATATGAAAGGTCTTCCGCCTTGCAGGAAACGATCGCACATCCGGTCCGATGCCCTTGTGCTGCGTTCCGAAACAAGAGCCAATCGCGCTGTGGGGAAACGCAGTCGCAGAGCGGCTTGCCAGAGGTGAGCAAAGAAGTTTACCCCAGGAAACGGCTGTAAGTTGTTGAAAGACGGTTGTAAGGGAGAGGTGCCAGGTCGAATTCACCCCGTTGTCAACAGAGACGCCGATGGTGAACTGGGGAGCCTAACGGAAAAAGACGAGCGGATAAAAACATGCTCCGGATGCTTCACCCTTTCCATTACGCTGACAACGTCGAATCTGCGAAACTCATGCCGCCCCGCAAGGCGGGACTCCTGTGAGGGGATCGCCTGCAACCCAGGGCTGGCCCTCCTTCGTCGGGCACTCGCCCTGGGCTCTGCGCATATCGCCCCGCAAGGCGGGGCTCCGGAAACGTAACGGGGAATGCAACCTGGCCTCCTCCTTCGCTCTTCGAGCTACGGCGCGACAGGTCCGGCATTTGTCATTTGTCACTTGTCATTTGTCACTGGAACCGGGTACTTCAACGGACTCAGAAACCTCTACAGCGCGAATCCCTCCTATCTGACTGAGCTGGAAAAGTGAGTCAAGAGATGCTAATAGTGTTCTGAGGCTTGCAGGCTGGTTGTTACTGAATAATGCTGGTAAGCGATCGGGGATGGGATGAGATACTCTGGAAGATTTGTTTTTGTGGTCTTGCTTGTTGTAGTGGCAAGTCAATTTCTTTTGGCCGAGACTGAAGTTGGACTCTGGGGAAAGCTCGAGATCGCTTTCCAGAGCAGCCGGGATTATGAAAATCCTCTTTATGACGTGAGTGATTTTCAGGTCACGTTCGAGTCACCATCCGGACGAGTGCAGAAGGTTGACGGATTTTGGGACGGCGGTCGTAACTGGAGAGTGAGATTCCAGCCGGACGAACTCGGTCAATGGAGTTATCGCACCGAGAGTTCGCAGGGATCAGACTCCGGGCTCCAGGGTCAAGAAGGATCGTTTGCGGTTGTCGCCAGAGAAAGTCCCCATGCAATCTACGCCAGAGGGCGCATCATCCGCCCGAAAGGCCGCTACCACCTTGCCTATCACGATGGTACGCCTTTTTTCTGGGTTGCCGACACGTCCTGGAACGGTCCACTGAAGTCCACGGATGAAGAGTGGCGGCTCTACCTTCAGGACAGGGTAGACAAAGGCTTCAATACCATTCAATTCGTCACCACTCAGTGGCGAGGTGGAGATGCGGACCGGAACGGCGACCTGGCTTTCAGCGGAAGCGGACGAATCCGGGTCAATCCCAGGTTCTTTCAGCGGCTCGACGGAAAATTCGATCTCATCAACGAGTACGGACTCGTTGCCGCTCCCATCCTCCTGTGGGCCTTGCAGTGGGGTGAAGGGCGACATCTGAGTCCCGGGTACTATCTTCCGGACAACGAGGCCATTCTTCTAGCCAAATACATGGTGGCCCGGTACGGTGGAAATCAGGTCGTCTGGATTCTGGGAGGGGACGGGCGTTATGTAGACCAGTACGAACAGCGCTGGAAGAACATCGGTCGCGCGGTCTTTGGTGAGGATCAGCAAGGTGTCGTGGCCCTGCATCCCCACGGACGGTCATGGATTGGTAGGGCCTATCGAGATGAGCCGTGGCTTGACCTCATCGGATATCAATCCAGTCACAGCAAAGAGAGAAAAGCAGTCGACTGGATTAACCAAGGCCCTGTCTCAAAAGAGTGGGACAAGCTGCCTCCGAAGCCGATCATCAACCTGGAACCGATCTACGAACAAATTTCGGCCGAAGTGACTTCAGCAGATGTCAGAAAGGCCTGTTACTGGAGTGTGTTTGCAGCGCCGCCTTCCGGTATCACGTACGGTGCCAACGGGATCTGGCCGTGGCTCCGCGATGAAGAAGAGCACAAGATCCTCAATCATTTTGATGCCCCCTGGACCAGTAACTGGCGAGAAAGCCTGTCACTGCCAGGTGCTCAGCAGGTCGGCTATCTCTCCCGGTTCATTCAACAGTTTGAGTGGTGGAAGCTGAGACCAGCCCACAATGAACTGCTGGTCGAACAGCCTGGTGACGAGGTTTTCAATCACTTTGTTTCGATTCTCAGAACGGATGACTATCAGACCGTTCTCATCTACGTTCCTTTGAAAACGGCGGTCATGATCCGCAATCCCCTGGGAATCGAATACTCAGCCACCTGGTTCCATCCGGTTGAGAACCGGACTTTGCCGGAGCAGACGCTAAAGCCGGTAGCTTTGCTGATCATCACGCCACCCGAGGATGCCGATATGGTGCTGGTTCTTCGGGGACAGTAAGACTTCTATTTCCCCAGACCGTCCGCTATCTCGCAGAAATCTCGACGACTTGTGAACGTGAAATTTCTTTTCCGCTGTTCTATTTCATGGCTCGTGCCCATGTGTGGAGAGCCAGAACCATACGGGATGCAGGATGGCATGTCGGCCTCATCCTGCATCCCTAAATCACAAAGACTCCTTCCACATCAACTGCGGTGAGTTCGAAGTAGTCTCAAACCTCCTGCAGCCGTAAGAGCCACAAGACCAAACAAACCGATCAAAGGAAGCGGGCTTCCAGTCTTTGGCAGAGCTGCCGGCGCCGGCGCTGGTGCGGGTTGGGCCGGACGAGCTGTTCTCGCGGGTGCGGGTTTAGGCGTAGTCCGAGCCGGCGCTGCTGCACGCTTGGCCGGTGCAGCGGCTACCTGAGCCGGAGGGGCGTGTCCTGTCACCACCGTGTTCTGTGAAATCATGGTCTTGGGATCTTCCGTAATTTTGGAGGCCGAGACGATCTGTCCCTTTCTCAACTCGAAAACGGTCGCAGGTCTTCCGTCGACCATGAACTGGACGTTGTCCTCATGCTTAACCGTGTACTTCTTGTTCACCCCACCTGGCAAGGTGATAATCACAGTAGGGCCACTCGCATACCAGACCTTTCCCGATACAGTTTGCGTGGTTCTCTCCGTGACAGGAGTGGTAGTCGTAGTGTACGTACCCGTAAGGGTTGTCCCCGGCTTAAGATTGCGCACGGTGGTCTCTTTCCCATCGATGGTGAACTTACGTTCGGGAGATACCGTAACATGCTTGATCTCTCCTGTGGACATCTTGATCACAACATCATTGCCCTCGACGTGCATTACAGTTCCCTTAAGTTGTGTACTCGTAACTGTGGACTTGCCCTTGATTTCCTTCTTGGTTGTCGTCTCCTGGGCTACTACCGCCACAGTAAGGAAACTAAGGATGGTGAGTGTCTGGATGCACCCAATTAGAACTCTTCGATTCGTACGGATTTTCATTGATCTTTCTCCTTTGTTAAATTCTGGTCAGTACCGACTGGCCTGACCTGTCTATTGAACCTTGTTGATCCAAACCTATTGCTTCAAAATTGCGTGTACGATAAAGCGCTGCGGGGCAGCACCGATGAAGTAGAACGGGTAACAGGTTACGAGTGTTACAGCGGGTTCACTCCCCGGCTGCAGCACATCGACTCTGTCAGGGTTGACAATTTCGATGTTGTCAACGTAATACGTCATCGTATTTTCCAGAGTTATGAGATCAAACGAGTCTCCGACCTCGATGTCCTTAAGACCCCGGAAGAATCCGTCCCGATGCCCTGCGATCCCAATGTTCCCAACCTCTCCAATGTTTGCCGTACCGATGATTCTCCCCACACTGCGGTTTAGCGTCAGATCGTCCGTCCCATCGTAAACAGCCACTTCAAGACGAATCTTGGGGATTCGAAGGATCGCCAGGGGAGCTTCCCAGTTTTCCAGGAGGCTCTGCTTGTAGTCTTCAATCCGTTTCTCAGACCCGAGACTGACGTCGATTTCTTCCTGATTTTCTTCCCCCGACTCCAACTTTGAGGTTTCTGCTTCCGCGTACTGTTGAAGCATCTGGAATCGCCATATTCCCATCTGGGAAGACATCGCTGCGTGGAGTTGTGCTATTCCATATATGCCGACAAGAGCGACGCCCAAGGCCAGTAAAAGCCTTTCTACTCTTCGAAGTGAGCGTTTCAATCCGTCGGAAGCAATCCTGTCTCGGCTAGAATTAAGCCCCACTGTAGTGCAGACTCCTCACTGTTT
>JAUVSF010000534.1 GCA_030597245.1 Acidobacteriota bacterium | reverse complement strand
CAGCGGAGGACCCCTCATAATTGACCAACCTGAGGACAATCTGGACAATCGACACATTGCGGATGTTATCGCGCCACAGTTCCTCGTAAGAAAGGGCTCTCAACAATTCATTCTCACTTCTCATAATGCGAATCTCGTCGTATTGACCGACTCCGAATTGATAATGCTTGTCGAATCCGACGGATCCACGGGACAAGTGGCCGAGAGCGGATTCTTGGCATGCCTGTCAATTACCAAGGTTTATCCCCCACCCATTTTTCAAGGTAAATGCCCCAATTAGGGAGTCAACATCATCTCGTCTCTCCTTTCTTTGAGGGGGTTTGGTTGCGCAAACTTTTCGCAACCAGATTTCGGATTTCCATTTGTAAATTTTAACCAACGTCCTTCGAGTCGGTTGACTTGTTGGCGATTGAAGTGGCAGTAATCGGGGGAGAGATCCTGGCTGAGAACATCCTGAAGAATAGGATCGAAGTAGTAGAGGCTCCCGATCGGCTCACCGTTTTGACCGTTCAGCCAGGCAACGTATTTCCGACCGCATCCAAGCAGGATGGCCTGTTCCACCACTGAGAGGTCAATCGATTGAAGAAACCATTTTCGAGCCAGACTCCGGTCCGCTTCAGAAAGGGAGAAACGTACACAGGGACGAGAGATGTAGAGCGGCTCGATGGCCTTCAGGTAGGCAGTCTCCTCGGGACTGGATTCAGTGCTCTGGCTGGAATCAGTTTCATAAGGCCAGTACTGGGCTGAGATGGTCAGGGTGCCGGAATCATACTGGTTCGAACCGGAAGCAATCCGGCAGATTCCTTTCTCCTGCAGTTGTTTTAGATAGGTGCCTACGGACCGACGGGATTTTCCGAGTTTTCGAGCGAGTTCCCCTTGCCTGAAGGCCAGGCGACCCGAGGGTCTTTGTGCCTCGAGACAGAGCAGGACAAAAAGCTTGAAGGCTCCATCCGACAACTGGACAAGCGCGCGTTTAAAGGAATCATCGGCGGCGAACCAGCCGGTGGATGGTTTGAGACGAAGACGGTTCATGACGATTTCTCCCGGGTTTTGGCGGTTTTCCGAGCCGTTTTCCCTTTGCGGTAGGATTCTCCCTCCCAGCAGAGTTGGTGGGCGTTATGACAGAGACGATCCATCAGGGAGTTGGCCTGCAAAGGATCGGGAAAAAGACCCATCCATTCCTCCACCGTGCGATTACTGGTGAGGATGAGCGAGGATTTCAGATAACGTTCGTAGACGATCTCATAGAAATCGTCGGCCTGGTTCTCAGTGAGTGCTTTCAGGCCAAAGTCGTCGATGATCAGACAGTCGTTGCGTAAATAGTGCTTCAGTAACCGTTCCCGGGACAGATCGGCACGGGAGGCTTCCAACGAACCAAACAAACGGCTGACCGTCAGATAGCGAACTTCAAAACCGCGGCGGACCGCTTCATGGCCCAGAGCCAGGGCCAGGTGGCTTTTTCCGACACCAACCGGGCCGCACAGGCAAAGATTCTCTTTTTTCTCGATAAACCGGCAGGTGGCCAGATCATAGATCCGGCGACGCTCGATGGACAGGTTAAAAGAAAAGTCAAACTCCTCCAAAGTCTTGATCTCGGGAAAGCAGGCTTTTCTCATTTGCCGCTCGAACTTCGACTGGGCGCGCCGCTCGAGTTCATCCTGAATCAACAGGGTGAGAAAGTCGATATATCCGAGTTGCTGTTTTTGGGCTTCACCGAGACGCAGTTCCAGGGTTTCAACCAGGCCGCTGAGACGTAAAGCTTTTAGATTTTCGACCAGATGGTGTTGGTGAGTCATAAGGCCTCCTGGTTTTGGGCAAAGTAGTCGGCAGGGCGGGTAAAGCGACCCTGGAGTACCTTCGCAGGTTCGCGGGTTTGTGGGCTACAGGACGCCCGCCATAGACCTTTCTCCAGGATCTGCCGCAGGCTTTTGACGCGGAAGTTATGGAAGCTAATGGCACGTTGACAGGCCAGTTCGAGAGTCTCCTGTCCCCATTTGTCTGCGAGTCGGAGCACTGCCTGGGCTTTCCGCAGATTGCGCATCGTGTGATCGCCCAGGACCCGGTTGACGTATTGCCCCACGTGGTCTCCCAGTTCAAAAGCCCGTCGTCGGCACCAGTCAGGAGTCTTTTCGAGAAAGGCTCGTTTGTCCGCAGGGTAGTCCCGCTCGTCAGTCCGCCAGGTTCCGGGCTGATCGGCTCGAAGATGGGTCTTGATGAGTCGGTGGTCCAGATAAATACGTACCAGTTTTTGATCGGCCCGGACCCAGACCTCCTGCTCGCAGTAACGGTAGGGTGCTGAGTAATAGGACCGGTCGAAGATCAAGTGACAGTCCCAGTGAATCCGGCAGGGTTTCCACTCGGCCAGTTCAAACGGTTCTTGCGGTAACGCCGGCAGTTGGGCGGCTTCCTCTTCCCGAAAGACTTCATAGGGTTTGCGCTGAGTCGTGCCGTGCTTTCTGAGACCGATCTGGTTCCGGCACCAGTCGAGGGCGTATTCATTGGCTTCATCAAGGTTGCGATACGATCGTCCGGCAATCAGCTGCTGACGAACGACCGAGACTTGTCTTTCCACTTTTCCTTTGTGACGAGGCATGCGCACTTTAGCCGGGTCGGCCACGAAGCCGAAGTGCCGTTCGAGATCCGAATAGGCCGGATTCAAAGTCGGGTCGTAGAGATCCGGCTTGAGGACACCGCTTTTCAGATTATCGAGCAATATGGTTTGTGGACAACCTTGAAGAAAATTGAAGGCCCGCAGATGGCAGTCGATCCAGGTTCGGCTGTCCTGGCGAAAGACGAAGCGGACGAACCGGTGGCGGCTGTAGCTGAGGATCATGATGAAGGCCCAGGCCTTGCGCTCTTTGCCGGTTTCCGGATCCACCATCAGGCCGACATAACCGAAATCAACCTGGGCCTGTTGGCCGGCCGGGGTGTGCAACCGAACCGTCACCGGTTTGGACTGCGGCTCGATCCGGCTTCGGATATAGCGATACACACTCATGTAGCTGACATCGAGTTCGTGATGCTCTCGGAGTAACCGGGAAACCTGCTGGATGGTCATGTTCGAATCTTCCAACCAGGTTTTGATTTGCTCATTGTAAGGCTCGAGTTTCGCCAATGCCGGCTGAGAGAAAACGGCCGGGTTCTGGATCAATGCGACCAGTTGAACCAGTTCTTCACGCGGTGGCAGTGGCTGGTCCCTCCGGATCCCGGATTCCTTGAGGCCATGGATGTACTTACGGATCGTTTTTCGAGACATACCAAGAGAATCACGGATCCCTCGTTCAGTTCTTCCCTTGTGCCATTGGTAAATCAATTCTAGATATTCGTTCATATAGATCTTTCTTCGGGCCATTCATCCTCCTTCCGGTTTGATTCCTTCAGGAGAAACGTTCGCCCTTTTGCTGTCAAAAATTACTGTGGGGTGGGGGAATTACCTTGGTAAGAACCTGGGGGAATTAGCCTGGTAAATGCCTGGGGGAATTACCTTGGTAAAACCTCACCCTATTGGGGGATATACCATGGTGACCGACATTCAATACCACAACCCTGAGCAACCGAATCCTTTACGCTTTCACCACCGACCTTTTCGTTAAATCCTACATCCAGTGGAATAACCTGGAAAACAGGTTCTCAGCGAACTTCCTCTTAGGCTGGGAGTATCGTCCAGGGAGCGACCTTTACGTCGTCTACAACGAAATCCAGGATCGGTTCGACTCTCCCCGTCTTGCCCCCCGTG
>JAUVSF010000650.1 GCA_030597245.1 Acidobacteriota bacterium | reverse complement strand
TATCGTGGCTCAGATTTGGAAGCCTTCAAGAATGCGGTGACAGAGCCTGGAGTCGAGGTGCGAATCCTGGACTGGTACTGAGCCGCGTGTCTTCCACCAGCATCGGCCGGTAATGCGGCCCTCAGTCCAAGTTTCCAAGTCACATCTACTGGCAACGGATACGATTACGAGCACGAGCAAGGGGGAATGTTGGACAGCACCTGCGAAACCTGAAACCCGGCACCCCGAAACGAAAAAATCAGCCTTGCTATTTCCAGTTCGAGCAAATATTGGTACTCTCCTGTGCCATGTCGGAACCATCCCAACCAACGCTGCAACGTAGACTTGGAGTCTTGAATGCCACCTCTGTGAACATGTCCAATATGGTGGGCATCGGACCATTCATCGCCATCCCCATCATCCTCAGCACCCTGGGAGGACCTCATTCGTATCTGGCCTGGCTGGTCGGGGTTACGATTGCCCTTGCGGACGGCCTCGTCGTCGCGGAACTTGGAGCAGCCCTGCCGGCCTCCGGTGGAACCTACGTATTCCTTCGGGAAGGCTTCGGTCCAAAGAAATGGGGAAGGATGTTGGCCTTTCTCTTCGTCTGGCAGATCCTCTTTGCGGGACCGCTCGAGATTGCCAGCGGAAACATCGGCCTGGTCCACTACTTGCAAGTGTTCTGGCCTTCCATGACTGCTCTTCAGATGAAGTTCACGGCCGCCGGAATCACAGTCTTTCTGATCTTCGCACTTTATCGAAAGATCACTGACATCGCCAAGATCATGCTGGGCCTCTGGATCACTATGATTGTGACCACAGGCTGGGTCATTCTAACCGGTATCTTTAACTTCGATCCTTCGCTTGCATTCAACCTTCCGCCAGACGCATTCAAGATCGACCTGGATTTCTTCCAGGGCCTTGGAAAGGGAACAGCTAACGTCCTTTACCTTTTCCTGGGTTATTACCAGGTTTGTTACCTGGGTGGGGAGGTAAAGAATCCCGGACGCACCATCCCGCGAGCCGTTATCTATTCGATCCTTGGGGTGACCTTGATCGACGTTGCGCTTTCCTTTGGGTTTATCGGAGTCGTGCCCTGGCAGGAAGGCATGGTCTCCCAGGCGATTGGCGCGGAGTTCATGAACAGGGCCTATGGACCATGGGCAGGTCAACTCCTGGCGGGTCTGATCGTGATTACTGCTTTTGCATCTATTTTCGCTCTGCTTCTGGGGTATTCAAGGGTCCCCTACGCCGCAGCCAAGGACGGCATCTTCTTTCGCTGGCTGGGAGAGCTCCATCCCACCAAGGAGTTTCCGCACCGCTCTCTCCTGCTGATAGGTACATTGGCCATCATTGCCAGTTTCTTTTCGCTTGAACAGGCCATCATGGCTCCGATGGCAGCACGGATACTGATCCAGTTCATTGGCCACACGATCGCTCTTTTCTTGATTCGGGCAAACCGGCCCGACATCGAGAGACCCTTCAAGATGTGGTTCTACCCTTTACCGGCTTTCATTTCATTAGTGGGTTACATATACGTATTCTCTTCCCTGGGGCTTTACTTCATCGGTTTTGGGATTGGGACGTTGCTGGTGGGCGCCGTTGTCTATCTGTTCGTAGCACGGAGCCAGGGTGAGTGGCCGTTTGCGGGAACCGGTGGGGAAGTAAGTAGTAAGTAGTAAGTAGTAAGCAGTGAGTAGTGAGTAGTGAGCGCCCCTTCGAATTTCGCACTTCGAACTTCGAACTTCGAACTTCGAACTTCTTCGTGTCCTTGGTGTCCTGGTCTTGAAATAATGGCCTGCGGTTAATTCACCACCACCGAAAGCCCTGCACATCCAGATTCGTCAACCCTGCTTCGCGGGCCCAGCCGACAGCCTCTTGATACTCATTTCGGGTGAGTCTTCGTGAGATCTGCTCGTAGTCATCGGCCTTGAACATCGGCCGATATTGGGACATCAGGTTCAGATACGTGTCTTTCGGGAGCTTGGAGGCAATCCATTCCACTATCTGTTTCGTTCCGCCGACACGATTCGGCATCACCAGATGACGGACCATGAGGCCTCGGTACATCAAGCCGTCAGACGCCGGACGAGCAACACCAACTTGCCGATGCATTTCCAGGATCGCTCTTTTCGCCCCCTCCGGGTAGTCTCGAGCCTGCGAAGAGTATTTCGCCGCCATCGCGGGATCCCAGTACTTGAAGTCAGGTAGATAAATATCGACGACACCGTCGAGTTTTTTCAATATCTCGACTCGTTCCCAACCGCACGTGTTGTAGACGAGAGGAAGTCTCAATCCCTTTCCGGCCGCAATATCGAGCGCCAACAAGATGTGGGGAGAATAGTGCGTCGGCGTCACGATATTTATGTTGTGACAACCCATCTCCTGTAGCTTCAGCATCATGTCGGCAAAATCTTCGATCTGCCGCTTCTTCCCCCGCCCCCCCTGACTGATCTCCCAGTTGATACAGAAAACGCACCGCAGCCCACAGTTCGTGAAGAAAATCGTTCCAGAACCTCCCTGGCCCCGGAGGGGGCGCTCCTCGCCATGGTGCGGGTGAAAAGCCGAAATCATGAGGCGGGACGTACCCTGGCAGAACCCTTTCCGACCGTCCAAACGCCTCGCTCCACACTCCCGGGGACAGAGGTGACAGCTCTCCATAACTTGCCAGAGTTCCTCTCCCCGCTGCTTCAGTTCACCGCTTCGGTGCAGGTCGAGGTAAGGAGGTTCAAATTCGGAACCATGGGCCGGTACACGGGCCTGACTAAAGACTGATCCTGTTTTCGAGCTCGAGCCGGTAGCCAAACCAGTCCTCCCCTCGAAAGCTGCACCCAGTGTCGCAGCCAGCGAAAACAACTTCTTGAAGAATTGCTTTCTCGTCTCGAGCTTCACGGCCACACCCCAAGGCGATTGTCGATTGTCG
>JAUVSF010000228.1 GCA_030597245.1 Acidobacteriota bacterium | reverse complement strand
CACCCAGGCCGACCTGCATCCGAATCAGGAACAGGGAACCCTGACCGTGCGACTGCATCATCTGACCAATCGCTTGTCGGATCAAGCCGCTCACGATCTGGCCGAGTTTCTCAATACGACCGAGACCCTTTATCCCGGTACAAATCTGCGTTTGTGCTACGAATTGGTGTCAGAGTGAATCCGTGAGGTCAGGAAATCTGACCCTGGCATCCAGCATCTGGTATCTGGCATCCGGGAACCGGCATCCTTCCAGGTCTGGAATCGTTCACAGGGTGAAAAAGACGAGCGAGTTAATCCTGGCTTGTAGCGTCTAGCCTGAGCCTTTGCCCAGGCTGGATGGGATCTGCGGGCGTTAGATTGTTGCGTTGGCGCAAATCGCTAACGGTGAGTCCATAACGCCGACTGATGTCCCAAAGGGTGTCGCCGATACGAACCTCGTGGTAGTTGCCCGTTTCTTCCGAAAGCTGCCCTGGAGGCGTCTGTTGAAGCCCGAAGTCAATGCGCACCTGAAACACACTGGGTTGTCCGTCGATGAGTCGTAGCGAGGGTGAAGAGAGCACCAGCGGAACGTCAACGGTCTGTGTCCCATGAGCGGGGTCGAGCTGACTAAGATCGATTTGCTCGGTGTACAGGCTTCCTACCTTTGCGAGTATCGATTCGGGCCCCCTGAGGCTAACGGAGTCAGGAGTGACACTCATTGTTTCTATCTGGTATCCGGGCGGTGGAACTCCTACGATTCTTGGCCTGACTGCTACCGCCTTCTCAATCCGCTCTTCCAGTTCCAGCCTAATTGTTGAAGGCGTAACACGTACAATTTCCAGTCCTAACGGAACTTCGATGTTCTCTCGGTTCAGCACGATTTCGTGGGCTCCGGCTCCCATCTCCCTGAGATCCAGGAAGGCTCGTACTTCCTCAGCCCTAAGGGTATTGACGATTCTTTGCCTACCGGAAATCTGAGCCTCAATCTTTTCGGTGGAGACCTCCTTGAGCTCCAGTTGTTCAGGGAGATTGCGAAAATCGAGCGAAGCGACAACTGTTATCAGAGAGTGTTGTCTTCCAGTGTACATTCCCCAAACCACGGCCACTAAAAGAAAGGTTAGTAAAAGGCCGGCGGCGTAAGCCAAGCGTGATCGGGTGATGCTTAGGCCCGTCTTGGACTTGCCTCTCTGCATCAGGCCTTCCAGCTTGTTGCGCAACTGCACCGGGTTCATGAACTGTTCTATCTCACTACTGTGGACCAGCGAAACATCACCCCGTTCCTCGGAGACAACCAAAACTATCGCATCAGAGACTTCACTGAGGCCAAGAGCGGCACGGTGCCTGGTTCCATAGTGTTGCGACAACCCCTCTCTCTGTGTCAGAGGCAAGAAAGTGCCGACCCTTGTGATCCGGTTTTTGGCAGTTACAATGGCCCCGTCGTGTACCGGGCTCTGTTTGGCGAAGATGCACTCTATAATGCGAGGGTCCACTCTGCCATCCAAGTCGAAACCCTCACGTAGATGGGCGCCAAGCTGATCGCGGTTCTGCAACACGATTACGGCGCCGGTGCGTTTGCCGGCCAGCTGGAAAGCACTTTCGACTATCGACCCTAGATCTTCCTCAAGCATTCTCGAGGAGCGACCGAGAAAGAAGCGGATAGGATTGCTCCTAAGAAAAAGCTCCCGCAGCTCGTTCCGGAAAACGACCACGACAGCTAAAACGGCCACAGCTCCAATCCCCCGTAGAAGCCAACTCGTGAGAAGAAGACCGGCTGCCTCCGCTATGGCTTCTGCAAGCCAGAGGAAAAGCAGGCCAAACATGACCTGAAGAGCCGTCGTGCCGCGCAGCAGGAGAAACAGCCGATGGATGATGACGCTGACGACTAAAATGTCGGCCACATCCTGCCATGTGAACGGGAAAAAGATGTCAAGTAGCATCGATCACAAGAGTTTATGTTGACCAGTGAACGTCTTCAGCGGGTAGTTTACTCTGCGTCTCGGACACTAATATCGAGCTCGTCGCAAAGCAGTTTTCCTTGCGCTTCGGCAAGAGCCCGTTTCAGTCCTTAAATATTCGAGCTTGAGATTTGTTTCGAATTTCGAGCTTCGAGCTTCGCATTTCCGTTTGGGCGGGCTAGCCATTTGGGAAACGCGCCCGTCAGCTGTCGGCTCTATTTCCCCAGCCCAGTCTCACCGCGTAGATTGCGATGCCGGCGGCAACGGAAAGATTGAGTGACGATACATTGCCAAACATCGGTAAACGAATTAGAAAATCACAATTTTGTCGTACTAACCTGCGGAGACCCCGGTCTTCTCCGCCCACGACGAGTACTAGCGGCAGATCGCGCTCGAGTCGGGAAAAACCTTCCTCACCTTTTGTATCCAAGCCGACGGTCCAAAACCCTCGTTCTTTCAGCCGAACCAGGGTTTGCGCTACGTTTCCAATACGACAAATCTTCAAATGCAAGGCCGCCCCGGCGCTCGTCTTAACCACCACCGGAGTGATCCCACAGGTGTGGCGATGTGGCAGGAGGACGCCGCCCACGCCCGCGGCTTCTGCCGTTCTCAGAACCGCACCCAAGTTGCGGGGGTCCTCAACCCCATCCAGAAGCAATAGCAGCTTCGGGGCGGCCTTGAGGATCTCCTCGAGTGACGAATATCCAACCTCGGACATTTCAGCGAGCACGCCCTGATGTTTCTGACCCTGGGCTTTCCGATCCAATGCGTCAACCGGTTCAAAAGTAACCGGCACGCCCTTGCTCTTGGCCAGATGGATGATCTGCTGTAGACGGGAACTTCCCTTGCCTCGGGCTACGACGATACGGCGAATGCTCGATTTCGCAGATTCGAGAGCTTCCGATACGGAGTTGATGCCGTGTACGAACATAACTTAGTTAGTCAAAAAGTTGCCACCCCGAAACTGGTTCAGCGAAGGTCGAGTTCACCAAGGATGCTTCGCACCCGATCCAGAACCCCTGGAATCTCGGTTTGAAGCGTGAGCTGACTCCCCTTCTCGATAATGGGAATGATCTTGTCCAGTTCCGGCCCAAACGTCTTACCTGTAATGGCAAGCCGGATCGGCCGAAAAAGGCCCTTTCCTTTGGTTCCGGTCGATTTCATGACACCGAGCACCGCTTCCTTGTAAATCTGGTAGGACACCGCTCCGGCGCCCGTCTTCTCCAATTCCTGGCAAAAGCTACGGATCACTCCAATCGCCGCCGAGTCTCCGAGTATCTCCAGGGCTTTTGAATCTGACAGGTCTGACTCCGGATCAAAATTCCAAAGAAACTCGGTTTCCTTCCCCAAATCCTCTAGTCGGTCAAGGTAGCTGACAATTACTGACAACAGCTCTTCGATCCAACTCTGGATCTCAGGAGACGAGCTCGTTCCGACCAGCCCTGTTCTCTCCAGGAATGGCGCAGCCAGGTTGAACAGACGGGGCAAGGGACATTCCTTTAAATGGCTGCGGTTAACCCAGTTGAATTTCTTGAGATCGAACGTGGCAGGATTGACATTGACCGACTTGAAATCAAAGACGGATGTGATTTCCTCGGGACTCAAGATCTCAGCGCCGTCCTCGGGCGGCGCCCAGCCGAGCAGAGCGAGGTAGTTGACAACAGCTTCGGGTAAATAGCCGAGTTGGCGGATTTCAGCAAGCGAGGTAGCACCATGACGCTTGCTGAGCTTGGCCCCGTCGGGCCCCAGAATTGTTGAAAGGTGAGCAAACTTGGGTACCGGTAATCCTAAAGCCTCGTAAACCAGAATCTGGCGGGGCGTATTTGAGATGTGTCCTTCACCCCGAATCACATGGGTAATTCCCATCATCGAATCATCAACGACACAGGCAAGGTTGTACTGTGCAGAACCGTCAGATCTCAAGAGAATAAAGTCGCCGACATTGTCGGTATCAACCTCGATGAGACCGAATACCAGATCCTCGAATGCGACGGTTCCAGGTCGAACCCGCAGACGAATCGTCGCCTGCCGGCCCTGCTTAAGGCATTCTTCGCTTTCCTTCGCATCCAGGCCGCGGCATCGGCCAACGTAACGGATCGACCGACCTTCTGCCAATTGCTTCTTACGGTCTTCCTCGAGCTGTTCCCGGCTACAAAAACAGTGATAGGCCCTTCCATTACTCAGAAGTTGCTGTACCTTTTCTCTATAAAGGGGAAAACGGTCTGTCTGGCGGTAAGGGCCCACATAACCTCCGACATCCACCCCTTCGTCCCAATTGATCCCCAGCCACCGAAGATCCTCTAACAGCTGGTCCTCATAGTGGCGTTCTGAACGTTCAACATCGGTGTCTTCGATGCGGAGCACCAGGCTCCCACCATTTCTTCGTACAAAGAACCAGTTGAAGAGAGCCGTACGAACATTTCCTACATGCAAATAGCCGGTTGGACTCGGCGCAAATCTAACCCTTACAGACATCGAGTCCAAGTATACACTTCACCCACACCGTTGCCTGGGGCCTTGCTGTCGTCATTCTGCGGCTCAAATGTTCCAGCCCATGAGCATTAGGGTGCGGTGCCCAAAGCGCTACAGACCAAGAACGAAGCACCAAATCCCAAACAAGGTCGATTCAATGAACTCAATATCTCGACTTCCAAAGAGCTCTTAGCCTCCTATATTTCAGTAGGTTAGATGGTTCCTGCAATGGAGTTTGAAGTTTGGATCTAATTGGGAATTGGTTCTTGGGATTTGGGGATTGGGCCTGTTGCGATTTGGGCAACAGACCCATTACAAGTCAGCTCCGTTATAATCTCCGTACATGAGGAAGATACTGGCAGTGATCATATTGTTGATCGCGTGTAGTTGTGGTGCTCAGGAGGTACCAGAGCGCACCACGGATTTTAGAGTTGTTGTGCTTGGGTTTGATGGCGTCGATCCAGATTTGGTCAGACTGTGGCTTGACCGGCTGCCAAACCTGCAGCAGCTTGCCGATACCGGAAGTCTAATGGAGTTGGGGACGACCAACCCGCCAGAGTCCCCTGTGGCTTGGGCCAGCTTCTCGACCGGTACCAATCCCGGAAAGCATGGGATATTCGACTTCCTTCGGCGGGACCCGGAAACATACTTCCCCGAAATCGGCCTTGTAAAGATCCGGAAACCCAAATTCCTTTTTGGATTTCTTCCCATTAGGAGAGCGCAGATAACCAACAATCGCCAGGGATTAACCTTCTGGAAACATCTTGATGATTCGGGGATTGCAACGACCAATCTCAGGATGCCGCTTGAGTTTCCTCCTGCCAGTCTGGATCACGGCACCATTTGGTCCGGCCTCAGCGTTCCAGATATTCGTGGAACCTGGGGCACTTACTTCTACCTGGCCACGGATTTGACACAGTGGGACCTGAAGGACACCGAATTCGGAGGAAGGCTGATACGGCTCGAAGAGGAGGACAATGTGTATCGGGCCCACCTGGATGGGCCAGTCGATCCGAGAAGCGATAATTATGAGCGACTGTTGGTACCTGTGGAGTTAGAACTGGACAGCGAGAGTACTGCTGTAACGATCCGGATTCAGGATCAGGAGGAAACCATCGCTGAGGGAAAATGGAGCGATTGGTTTCGATTTCGTTTCTCGATAGGACCACTGGTCAGTTTGAGCGGCGTGAGTCGGTTCTATGTCCTCGAAACATTCCCAGAGCTGCGTGTCTACCTCATGCCGATCAGTCTGAGTCCGACCGAGCCACCGCTCGCCATATCATCTCCATCGAATTACACCGCCTCTCTTGCCGAGGACTTTGGTTACTTCAAGACCCTGGGGTGGATTCATGAAACCTGGGGCCTGAACGAAGAGCAGATCGACGAGGCGATCTTCCTCGAGGATCTGTTCCGGAACATGGACAATCTGGAGAGTGTTCTTTTGATAGCGATTGATGAAGATCGTTCCTCGCTCTACACGGCGGTGTTCACGGCCACCGACAGCGTTTCACACATGTTCTACCGTTTGTTGGACCCGCAGCATCCTCGATTTGACCAAGCATTAGCCGACCAGTACGGCGACTCCATCCTGCGTGTTTACGAGAGAATGGATTCCATCATTGGGCGTGTTTTGGAGCGTCTGGGGCCCAGTGATCACTTGTTTATCGTCTCAGACCACGGGTTCCACACTTGGCGCAAGGAATTCAATACGAACACCTGGCTGGTGTACAACGGATTTATGACGCTGACAGGATCCGGTAAGGGCGACGAAGCGAAGAAAATGACCGATATGTTCAGCGGGGGCAGCTTTTTTCCAAACGTTGATTGGAGTAAGACTCAGGCATACGCCGTAGGGCTTGGGCACATTTACATTAATCTGAAAGGGCGAGAAGGGCAGGGCATCGTCGAACCGGGAGAGGAGTATCAGGCCATTATCGAGGATATCCAGCACAAACTCGCTCAATACCTGGACCCGGATTCCGGCGAAAAAGTGATACAGAACTCGTACTTCCGAGATGATATCTATACTGGGGATCAGCTTGAGCACGCCGGCGACATCCAAGTGACCTTTGCAAGTGGTTATCGCACCTCCTGGCAAACTTCACTCGGGGCTGTGCCGCCCGACATCGTTGTCGCCAATCTGAAGAAGTGGAGCGGGGATCACTGTGCTTCGGACTTTTCTGACACTTCCGGGTTTCTTGCATCGAATAGGAAGATCACTTCTCCCGCTCCGAATCTGATCGACGTAGCGCCGACCGTCTATAAGACATTTGGCGTGTTGATTCCGAAGGAAGTAGACGGCAAGGCCTGGAGTTGGGAAGAGGCAGGAGGTAAATGAGGGGCCTCAGTTGAAGCAGCTGTTCCTTCCACGTCACGTGGCCGGATTTGCGGGAGTCATTGAATGACCCTTGTGGTTACAGGAGGTACCGGGTTCATCGGCAGCTCCCTGGCTCGACGTCTGGAAGCGGCCGGCCAGGCAGTACGGGTGATCTCTCGAACCCGGGGTCACAATATTCTGGACCTGAACTCCTTCAGGAAGGAGTTTGAAGGTGCCGATGTTATTTTCCATCTAGCTGCTCTGGTACAGTCGCGCCCGGGGCCCTTTGAAGAGGTCAATCTGAGCGGGTTGAAGAATGTGCTTAAGGCCGCTGCCGAGGCCAAAGTGAGAAAGTTCGTCTACGTTTCCTCCTTTACTGTGTTTGGACCAAGCGGAGATGGAATACACAGTGAAGAGGACCTCAGGGATCGGGATAGCTTCTTTCACGACTACGATCGCACTAAGTATCTGGGACTGCAGTTGGTCAAGGAATGGCGATCGGGTTTGCCCACCAACATCGTGTTTCCCACGGTAGTCTTTGGCCCCGGGCCTATTACTGAGGGCAACATCATGGTTCGGCTTTTCCAACGCTGGTTCGGCACCCGGCTTGCGACCCTTCCGGGGAGAGGCTTGGTCGAGTGGAATTTTGTCTACCTGGAAGATCTCGTCACGGGCCTCATAAGCTTGTTGGACAGACCGGATGGTGAGGACTTCATACTCGGGGGTCAAGATGCTTCTCTTAGACAGGTT
>JAUVSF010000635.1 GCA_030597245.1 Acidobacteriota bacterium | reverse complement strand
GGAAATCACGACAAGGTGTGTAGCGGGGTCGAATCGGGAGAGATGTTCAATCGAATTGCTCTCCAATCAGCCAAATGGACGAACAGCAAGCTGCTCCACCATCATCGAACCTGGCTCGCCTCGCTGCCCAAGGGACCTGTCCACGTGGACGGATTGTTCTCGATTTCTCACGGCACCCCCCTGGACGAGGATGCCTACATCTTCGGGGAGATCGAGGCGCTCAATATGTTTCGTTACTTCGAGACGCCCATCTGCTTTTTCGGCCACAGCCATTTTCCGGTCATCTTCAGCCTCGACTCGGAAGCCCTGGTCACTCACGTCCCTCGAGAAAAAGCCTTCAGACTCAAGCTTCGAAACGATGCCCGCTATCTGATCAACCCCGGCTCCATCGGGCAGCCGCGAGACGGCGACAACCGGGCCAGCTTTGGAATATTCGATTCCCGAAAACTGAGCATGGCCGTTTATCGCGTTCCCTACAATTACGAGCACACTCAGGCGAAGATCCACAAAGCGGGCCTTCCCAAACCTCTGGCCGATCGCCTCGCTCTCGGACGTTAAGCCTCTAACCCCTCTTTCCGCAGGTCGCGCACCTCATTTCTCCCCCCATTCCATCGTGGAAATCTATCAGTCGCCTTCTGTCTGGTCATCTAATTTGCGTTTCCTGAGCAAGAGCGGAGCCACCTTTTTGGAAAGTGAGAGCATCCGTCGCTTATTATCTTCCAACACCCGACGGTTTCGGATCCACTCCTCGTAGAGATCCGCTTCCTCAGAGCTCAAGAGGCGGGAGACTGTCCGTCCTCTCACCTTTGTACTCCAGTAGGCGTATGGCCCGTGGCGATTTCGTTCGTCCTGATGGCATGAACAGTTCTTGTTTCCACATGTGAGCCTCTGGCGGACCACCGTGCCGTTCCAGACGTAGCCCGTGTTTGCAAGCGTTTCCGCCAACTTGCGATACTGGCGCTTGTAATCGCGTAGCCTTTCTTCGATGCTCCTACGTTTTGCCATAAAAAAAGCTTTGTATTTTGTAGCCTAATGTAGTATACAATAGTTCTGATTGAGGTGTCAAGACTATGACCGTCCATCCCAAATTTGAGCTCGATACCAAGAAGATTGGGGCCCTACCGATAGTTAATCATTTCCTTGACAGACTACGTTTTGAGCACTTCCTCAGCAGACATCTTGCGTCTCCCGACCCTCGTTCAAAAGTTCCGCCGCTCTATGCTCTTGGCGTATTCCTGCGCAATCTTGTGATCGCCCGCGTACCCATCTATTCTGTAGATGAGTGGGCAAAGGATTGGGTTCCTACACTCCTGCAAGTCACTTCAGATGATGTTCTGCTACTCAATGACGACCGAGTCGGACGCGCTCTAGATCACCTGTTCGACACGGACCGGCGGGCGCTGCTTACCGACCTCATGGTGCACATGGTCAAGGAGTTCGACGTCTCACTTGATCAACTTCATAACGACTCCACCACCCTCTCCCTCCACGGAGAATACAACAACGCGACCGGCAAGCTCGTCAGGGGCAAGCCTACTGTTTTGGTGACATATGGGCACAACAAAGATCACCGTCCCGATCTGAAGCAGTTGGTCTTCATCCTCACGGTCAGTGCTGACGGGGCCGTCCCTGTGCACTTCAAGGTAACTGATGGCAACACTGAAGACACCACCACCCATATCGAAACGTGGGAGTGTCTCAGACGTTTAGTGGGCTCCCCGCAGTTTCTCTATGTGGCCGATAGCAAGCTCTGTACGCGGGAAAACATGAAATACATCGACGAGAATCACGGCAAGTTCGTCACCATCATGCCGCGTTCCCGCAAGGAGGACCAGCTGTTCAAGGACTGGCTTCAGCAAAACACCCCCAACTGGGAGGAAATTGCCCGCAAACCCCATCTGCGACTCAAAAATGGTCCGCCCAACATCTTCTGGGCCATACCCACCCCCATTCCTGACGCCGATGGCTTCCGGGTCATCTGGTTCTTGAGCTCCCACAAGATGGAACGAGACGCCCAGTTTCGCAGAAATGCCATTCAATCGGCGTGGAACCAGCTACAGAAACTGAAAACCAGGCTCGAAGGCGCCCGGCCGCGCTTCAGCACACAGGCAAGCGTGGCCCGAGCGATAGACGAAATTCTCAACAAACACCAAGCTGAGCGGTGGATTCGATATGAGGTCTCCACAGACGAAGAGGCAACCTTCCGACAGGAGAAGCGCGGACGTCCGGGGAATAACACCAGGTGGCGTCGAAAAATCAAGACTCGCTTCAAGATCTCCTGGGAGTTGCGCGACGACCGAGTCGCTTACGATGCTCGGTGCGATGGGCTCTTCCCTCTCATGACCAACTGTAAAAAGGAGGAACTCTCTACTTTGGAGTTCCTTGATGCGTACAAGTCCAAGCAACCGTTCGTAGAAAAACGCCACGATCTTTTCAAGAACGTCGAGGCAGCAACTCCCATGTTTCTCAAAAGCATCAGCCGAATGGAAGCCTTATTGTTTCTGCTCTTCGTCGCCCTTCTGGTCCACGCCCTCATCGAAAGGGAGCTACGGCAAGCTATCAAGGCGCGAGGGATAGAGACGCTGCCGCTTTACCCAGAGGAGCGGCCGTGCAAGGCCCCATCCGCTGCCCGGATCATAGAAGTCTTCGGGAACCTACAGCGTCATCTCCTCTCTCAAAGGGGCCGGCTTATTCAGAGGTTTGATGCCGAACTCACCGATCTACAGAAAGATCTCCTTTGTCTCCTTGATGTGCCCTCAGACGCGTTTCTCCATCTGTGACGCTCAACCAAAGTGGGGGCAGATATCATGACCGGGACCTGCGGAAAGAGGGGCCTGACGTCGTCGTTGACGCCATTTCCATTGTCTTCGGCAACGTGCCGGTGGAGCGGGGCAGCCGAAACGCCCGTTACACGGTGGAGTTGTGCGCCGCCGAAACGCCTGTCTACGAAGGCATTCGTCGTCCCCTGATGCGTGAGGCGCAACATGCCGAGTTTTTTCACGGCGCCGAT
>JAUVSF010000171.1 GCA_030597245.1 Acidobacteriota bacterium | reverse complement strand
CGAACTGGACTACGGACAAAGACCAGCCGGGGCACAACACAAACCAGTCACTGTCTTTTCCCCCGAGAATCAGGTCACAAAAGGCCTGGGAGGCAAACGATGCTGCTAAAGGGATTTATCGACCTTCAGGTCAATGGCTATCTGGGTATCGACTTTTCTGAACCGGGGTTGACCCTGAGCGATATTCGCAGGGTCACTCGAGCGCTGGTGGAACGAGGAACAATTGCGTACTGTCCCACTGTGATCACCGGCTCCGTAGATACCTATAAACAAAACCTTCCCGTCCTCGCCCAGGCCATGGAAGAACCCGATCTTCAGCCCCATCTACTTGGCATCCATCTGGAAGGTCCATTCATTTCACCGGAAGAGGGAGCAAGGGGTGCTCACCCACGCCGTTTTACTCGAGAACCTGACATCGATCTCTTCGAGCAACTCCTTGCATTCTCCAAAGGTAAGGTCAGCATCGTGACCGTGGCACCTGAACTCCCCGGCGCCGGGGATCTGATACGGTGTATCTCTGGACACAGCATCCGAGTTTTCCTGGGTCACCACCTGGCTGGCCCTGGCGCAATCGAGAAAGCATGCCGCGCGGGCGCTACGGCTTCAACTCATTTGGGGAATGGTCTTCCCAACATACTGCCACGTCACTTGAATCCGCTCTGGGATCAACTCGCCGAAGATCAACTCACGGCTCTGCTGATCACGGACGGACACCATCTGCCGGATAACTTCATTCGAGTAGTTTCGAAAGTCAAGGCCCCTGAGAGGCTTGCCGTGACAAGCGACTCAGCACCAATCGCAGGATTGCCCCCCGGCCGCTACAATACCCTGGGGCAGGAGGTTTTGCTCGAGGAATCCGGACGTCTCTGGAATCCGGTCGGACAGCATCTGGTGGGATCTTCTTCATGCATGATGCAATGCATGAACTACCTGGCGGCGCTCGACCTCATGGGAGAAGAGGAACTGTATCTGGTTGGATACCACAACCCTTTACGCCTGTTGGGAAGAGAGCTTTCCTCCAATGACCGGTTCTCCCAACTTCCGTCTCTGAGCTACGAAGCGGGTATCTTCTCTCTCAGTTGATCCGGGCAAAGGCAAGGGTTAGCAGGGTTTGCTGCTCGACCTGGTGGGCTTTAGCGGAACCCGTCGCAGGAGTCCCTGTAGCACTTCTCTTGACTGAACGAACGGGACGCCCGTCCGACAAGCGCTGGAGCCTCGGATAAACAAAGGACAGGGCTCCCATATTTGCAGGCTCCTCCTGAACCCAGAGAATATCCGCTGCCTCAGAATGGCGACGCAGCTCAGCCCTTAACTCATCTTCAGGAAAAGGGTACAACTGTTCAAGCGAAATGATGGCCGTCGCACTGTTCTCTCGAGCATCCCTTGCTTTTCGAAGCTCGTGACCGATTTTCCCCGTACAAACAAGCACTCGCTCAGCATTTCTTACAGCTACATCGCCCCTGACCTGCTGGAAACGAGGCTTCTCAAACTCATCGAGTGTAGATGCAGCGCCGGGATTCCTTAACATGCTCTTAGGTGTGAAAACAACCAGAGGCTTTCTCCATTTCCGAAGGATCTGCCGCCTCATAAGATGGAAATACTGGGCCGCCGTAGACGGCTGAGCCACCTGAATATTGTCCCTCGCCGCGAGTTGCAGGAACCGCTCAACACGGGCACTGGAATGCTCAGGCCCCTGCCCCTCATAACCGTGGGGAAGAAGCATGACAAGACCGGAAAGGAGTTCCCATTTATCTTCTGCGGCAGTGATGAACTGGTCAATAATTACTTGCGCTCCGTTTACAAAATCGCCGAACTGAGCCTCCCAAAGGGTTAGGCCATCAGGGTAATCCCGGCTAAAACCGTATTCGAAGCCCAGAACCGCTGCTTCCGACAGCATCGAGTCATACACCTCAAAACAACCCTGATCCGGACTGAGATGACCCAGAGGGGTGTACGCCTCTGCCGTTTCAGTATCGATGAGTACTGAGTGGCGGTGGGCAAACGTGCCTCTCTTGCTGTCCTGTCCGCAGAGCCTGACTCGGTAACCGTCTTCAAGAATCGAGGCAAATGCCAAAGCCTCAGCCATTCCGAAGTCAATGGGGCGTTTTCCAGCGCCCATCTCTTCCCTAAGAGAGAGTAACCGCTTCACCTTGGCGTGTATGTGGAAACCCTCCGGATACCGGGTAACACCGCGAGCAAGTTCCCTCAGCCGTGTTTCTGGCAGGCCCGTGTCGATCTCAAAAGTACGAGAATAACGCCCTCCGAAGTAGCCGCTCCAGTAATCGGGTAGCTGCCTTAAGACGGGCCGCCGCGTCATCTGCTTTGCATCCGCAATTGCGCGGTCGTATTCCGATCGAATGCCGGCGACCTTCTTTTGCGTCTCTTCAGGGTCCGATCCGATGATCTCAGCATATCGTTTCCACAAGGGTGGGCGTTTGGCGATCTTCTTGTAGAGCAACGGTTGAGTGATGGTAGGATCATCGATCTCGCTGTGGCCGTAAAGACGGTAGCCAATCAGGTCG
Organism: Acidobacteriota bacterium; assembly: GCA_030597245.1. GTDB lineage: Bacteria > Acidobacteriota > UBA6911 > RPQK01 > JAPXNP01 > JAUWTT01. The sequence goes on along the minus strand of JAUVSF010000171.1, from coordinate 6,359 downwards.
ACGACGACGTCGCTCCCGAATCGATATCGGTAAGCTACAGCAAGCTGTGCCGCCCGGATGACTGCGTCCGGTTCTTCGCCGTTTACATGAAATACCGGGATCGGCAGACGTTTGGCAACATCCGAAGCGAAGCGTGACGAATGCAGTACCTCGGGACTGGCTGTAAAACCGATGAGGTTGTTGACGATTACGTGGACTGTCCCCCCGACCGAGAATCCCGGCAAAGTAGAAAGGTTGAGGACTTCGGCTACGATCCCCTGCCCGGCAAAAGCCGCATCTCCGTGAAGAAGAATCGGTAGCACCACAGCTTTCCCACACTCACCCAGCCTCGTTTGACGCGCTCGGCAGCGCCCCAGGGCGACCGGATCGACCGCTTCCAAGTGACTCGGATTCGACACAAGATGAATCTGGACGATTCGGCCCGACTTAGACCTGAACTCTCCTGTTGCACCGAGGTGATACTTGACGTCACCACCACCCAACGAGCTTTTAGGATCGACGTCTTCAAACCCGGCGAACACTTCTGCAGTCGGTCGGCCCACGATATTCACAACGACATTCAGGCGTCCCCGGTGGCTCATAGCCATGATGACCCGCTGCACCTCTTTCTCGGCGGCCACTTCAATCATCTCCCGAAGAGCCGGAATAACAGCGTCAATCCCTTTGATTGAAAACCGCTTGTTGCCCAGGTAACGGGTGTGAAGAATCTGCTCAAACTGGTCGGCTCTGATCAACTCCTCGAGGACACGAGCATGGTCGATGGAGTCCGGCCGGCTCTCCATTCTTTCCTGAATCCAGACCCTGCGTTCAGGATCGGGAATGTGCATGAACTCGACACCGATCGGTCCGCAGTAGAACTTACGGAAAGCTTCAGTATTCGGCCCTTCCACTCTGAGCTCCGGATGGATCTCCGGAGCTAGCCGGCCCAGCGGGTCAAGATCCGCCTCGAGATAACCCCAGCGCCGAAAAGCGTCAAGAAACTTTTCATCTTCGCACTTACTCACACCTCGGGTCGCCATATTGTTCCCCTGTTACTCCAGGTGGGGGATTTCAAGAAATCTCCCATTCAAGCCAGACAAAATCAACAATAGTATATCTGGAGTCTTCGTAAAAGAGGCATCGGAGCCGAGGCATTCGCGCTGTAGAGGTTTCTGAGTCCGTTGGAGTACCCGGTGTACCAGTGACAAGTGACGAATGACAAATGACAAATGACGAATGACAAGTGACAAGTGACAAGTGCCGGACCTGTCGCGGCGTAGCTCGAAGAGCGAAGCCGGATGCCCGGCCAGATGCCGAACCTGCCCTCCATAGCTCAAAGAGCGAAGGAGGGTGTCGGATCCCATTCCCCGTTGCGTTTCCCGAGCCCCGCCTTGCGGGGCGACATGTGTAGAGCCCAGGGCGAGTGCCCGACGAAGGAGGGCCAGCCCTGGGTGGGCGACGAAACCTCTATTGGAGTCCCGCCTCGCGGGACGGCATGAGTTTCGGAGATTCGACGTTGCCGGCGTCATGAACAAGGTGGAGCATCCGGAGCCTGTCTTATCCGCTCGTCCTTTTCCCTTAGGCTCCCAACTTCACCATCGGCGTCTCTGTCGAGTTCGGGGTGAATTCGACCTGGCGCCTCCCCCTCACCCCCGTTTTTCAACGACTTACAGCCATTTCCTGGGGTAAACCTCTTTGCTCACCTCTGGCAAGCTGCTCTGCGACTGCGTTTCCCCACAGCGCGATTGCCTCGCGCCTGTCAGCATCAAATCAGGCAAGGACTATATCGAAAGCTTCTCATAGGACTCTCGAACCCGAGCGAGCCCATACCGCCTTTCAAGCCTGCGCACGATGAAATGGCCACGAGCCATATCCTGGAAGTGTTTGATGAAGACCGTATTGAGTAATGCGCCACCAGCCGCACCGATTGCCGGCACCGCCATTGCAACTGCTTTCTCGGAGACGACAACTCCAAAACGACTGCTGATCGTTGAGATCAAGCGGACCAGAGCAGGCGCGCCCTTATTGACGACTCCCTTCTTGGCGAGGTAACGAGCCGCATCGCTGACAGCACTCGCCATAGCCGACCTGACGGCAAAGTACCCTGTCTCGGCTCCGTCGTCTCTCGATGATGGTCCACTTAGGGCAAACACCTCCAGGCAGGAGAGCTGAGTCTCAACCAGCCGAATATCTTCTCCCTCGGTGCGAGCGATGTCAGCAATCGAACGCAGCATGATCGCAGTTGAAACCGGCAACTCCACGAGCAGACCTGCCAACCCGAATACACCGCCTCCGGCCCCGGTTGCCGCCACAGCATACTTGTGCAGACGATTTCGAGCCGGCCCTTTGTGGCTCCCCAATGACTTGACCGCCACATTTAATGCCTGTTCCAGGGAGATTCGAACCGCCCGTTCCACTCTTCCAGCCCACTTTTCGGGAAGCAGGCCAAAACCCTTCTCGATGGGCACTCCGATCGCATTGGTCAACCTGGCCGCTAAGCTCGGCCTCTCCAGCAGACTTTTCGCGTATCGCAGCTGCTCCAACTCTTGGAATGGGATCTCACCAGGCACCATTTCCATACCTTCATAAGATAACAGAAGTTCAACGGGTCGAGGCTCAAAAGGCACAGTTTTGCTCCTCATCCAATGTCACCTGCCGATGCCATGCTTACACAGTAAACTAGGTTTGGTGTATCCAGGCTTCAAGAGCCGGCAGGCCGTTTTTCGCGTGTCTCTTCAGGGTGAACTGCCGGCCTGGTTACTCAGGAGAGAGACGAGCATTTGAACTCCAGGCTTGGACACCTTGAGCAACTGGAAACTCTGGAAAACCCAAGACACGCTTCAGTACCATGGATTGAGAGTAGTGTTGGAACTAATTGATCGTTTCAAAAGGAAGTTTGACCGGGGATCGAGTTCTGCTGGAAACCTTGGGAGTCTTTCCCCCGAACAACAGACCCGAATTCTGGACCATATCTTCTCTCTGACATCGAGTTCGTTTTATTTGCTTGACCCTGACGGAAAAATCCAGCGGGCCAGTACTTCGGCCAGGCTCCTTACGGGCCACGAGAGCTCCGAAATCACCGGACGCTTCTTCGTGAATCTGCTGACGAAAGAGACCAGCGGGGGAATCGTCGAAAAACTGGCCGAGATACATCAAACCGGACAGAGTGTCTCGGGGCTTCTCGCTACAGCCCGAGGCAAGAATGGGCGACTGACCGGGCTGACCCTCAAGGTCTCACCTTTGTACGAGAGAGGTAGTTTCTCCGGTTCGCTGGTCTCGGTCGAAAGCAGCGACTCCAATCAAGAGGCTCCCTCGAGTGGTGAATTTGTCGAGTGGTTCACGACCACTTTGGAACAGACATCCGACATCGTCATCATCACCGACAAGACAGGTAAGATCGACTACGTTAACCCTGCCTTTCAAAAGGTGTCCGGGTATTCGAAGCAGGAAGTGATAGGCAAGACACCCCGCATTCTTAAATCAGGAATGCACAATTCAGAATTCTACAGACGCCTCTGGCAAACCATACTGAAAGGCGATACCTTCCAGAACCTCGTTGCAAACCGGGGCAAGAACGGCCGGATTTCCTGGGAAGAGCAAACCATCGTTCCGATCAAGAACAGCCGGGGAGAGATCTCCAACTTCGTGTCAACGGGGAGAGACGTTACAGCGAGACGGGAGCTGGAACGCGAAAGAGAGGGGATTGTTGCGCTGTCGGCTGCTTTGCGGAGAACTAAGAAGCGCTCAGAGATGCTGCCCGTAATCGCCGGAAAAATTCAGGAACTCCTGCAAGTGGATGCATGTGCGCTGGTGCGCCCCACCCCAACCTTGGCGGGAATCGTCGTAGAGCGAGCAGTAGGGGCCTGGGCTGACATCCCGGAGTCGGAGGTGGATGCCCTCGGATCGATCAGCAACAAGGTAATAGAGACACGTTGCCCATACTTCAGCCCTGACATCGGGAAGGATCCAGAGTTTTCTCAGAAGAAAGGCATTGGGGGCTTAACGGCCCTGGCAGGGGTGCCTTTGGTTGCCCAGGAGCAGTCCATTGGAGTGGTTTGGATTGGAAGAAGCTTTTCGATCAGCCAGCGCGAACTCCAGATGCTGGTTACGTTGGCTGAGCTGGTTGCCGATGCCCTCCATCGATCCACTCTCCATGAGCAAACAGAGTTCCAGTTGCAGCGACTTACCGCTCTTCATGCCATTGACCGAACCATCACTTCTGGTGTGGATCTCAGGTTGAGTCTTGAAACACTGCTTGGCCATGTGATGACCCAATTGAACGTTGACGCAGCCTGCATCCTTCTTCTCAATCCTCAGACCTATGAAATGGACTTCACCGCAGGCAGGGGTTTCCGGTCAAAAGAAGTCAACTCTTTACAGCTGCGAGTCGGTGATGGTTTTGTGGGAAGGGCAGTTGTAGAACGTCGCCTGATTCAAGTTCCGAGAATCGAGGCGGACCAGCAATCTCTGGTGAGAACTCCTCCTTTGGCAGGAGAGAACTTCTCGAGCTATTTTGTAGCCCCCCTGATTGCCAAAGATCGCGTGGTGGGTGTACTCGAGGTGTTCGGTCGCAGTCCGCTTGTGCGTGACGCCGAATGGACAGCTTTTTTCGAGGCCTTGGCGACCCAGGCAGCGATTGCGATCGACAACGCCACCATGTTCGATGATCTAAAGCGTTCCCACTCCGAGCTGGGACAGGCATACGATGCCACAATTGAAGGTTGGGCTAAAGCCCTTGAACTGAGGGATGCAGAAACCGAAGGCCACGCTCAGCGGGTGACCGAGGCCACGTTGCATTTGGCTCAGGCGGCCGGTGTTCCCGAATACAAAATGGTGCACGTGCGTAGAGGCGCGATGCTTCATGACATAGGCAAGCTTGGTATCCCTGACAGCATTCTCTACAAGCCGGGACCTTTGAATGACGAAGAATGGAAGGTGATGCGACAACACCCAGTCTACGCAAAGAAGGTGCTGTCCCACGTTGAATATCTGCACCCGGCGCTCGATATACCTTACTGCCATCATGAAAAATGGGACGGCAGCGGTTACCCCCAAGGGTTGAAAGGGGATGAGATTCCACGCGAAGCTCGCATTTTTGCGATTATTGACGTCTGGGATGCGCTCCGTTCGGACAGACCTTACCGGAAGGCCTGGGATGACACCAAAGCATTCGACTACATGGTCAGCATGAAGGCGAAGCACTTCGATCCGGAGATCGTGGATATCTTCTGCCGGGAGATCGAAGCACTTTAGACCCCAAAGAGCTTATTGAGTTCAGCCACGTAGCGGGGAATCTCTTTGAAGGGGTCTTCCGGAGCTTCGTATTCCAACGCAACCCAACCCCTGTAACCCGTTTCAACCAATATGTCTCTAAAGCGTTCCAGATCAGCTGGGACCTTCTTGCCGCCTTGCGTGATTGCAACCTTGATCTGCACATTGACAGCGAGTGGCGCAGTTTGTCGAATCTCTTCGTATGGGTTCTTTCTGTAGTTACCCGTGTCCAGGTTGACACCAAACCACGGGTGTTTGCCAACCTGCTTGCAGATAGCCAAAACATCCACCGCCAGATCCGTGATTCCACCGTGGTTCTCCAGACCCACCACGACCCCCCGCTTTGCCGCGTGGTCCAGCACTGCCTTGACCCCATCTGCAGTCCAGCGAATCGCGGATTCCTTATCAGCACCGTCGGGCACCTTGCCGGCGAAGATCCTGATATGTGGCGCGAACAGATCGGCGGCAGAATCAAGCCATTCCTTAACCTGAGCAACTTGCCTGTCTTTCTCAGCTCCTGGCGGGAGGCAGAAGTTGTTCCGAATGGCCGTACCGGAAATCGTGACACCATTCCGGAAGGCGCGATTCCGTAGCCGCCGCAAATAAGCTGAATCAAAACCCTCTTCAAAATAGTAGGAAGTTAACTCGGTTCCCGGAAGTCCCAACTCAGCACACCAGTCGATAAAATCAAAAAGAGTCTTTTCGCCGGAAGTCAAAGCCTGCCTTACCGAATAGGCTGCCAGCGAGAGATGCATGTGCTTGGTTTTCTGTCTGATTTCACTCTCACTCAGTGGAGCTCCACCCAAGACTGCCGACGATGCCAAAAGCGCACCTGAACCGGCCAAGACACTCCGTCGGCTGAATAGTCTCCCTTTATCATCAATCATGCATCCCCCTCAAAAAGAGCCGTTAACGTAAGACGACTAGTAGTAGTAAACCTCCGCACCACTTGAAAGTAGTACTTCATTATAATGACAAATGACAAATGACAAATGCCGGGGCGGGAAACAGGATCAACCACTAAAGCACGAATTCACTAATAAGAGCTTCTTGTGCCTTAGTGATTTAGTGGTTAGACCGGCATCTGGCATCTGGCATCCTGCATCTGG
>JAUVSF010000339.1 GCA_030597245.1 Acidobacteriota bacterium | reverse complement strand
TGCCGGCTGTTGAACGTCTTGATTTCAACGGTGAGATCGAAACCCGCTGTTGACGTCTCAGCGTGCCCATATCCGGTCATACTTCGCATGGTTAAATCTCCTACATCCTCATCGACTGGCAACTTCGGATGCCGCCCCCCGGTCACGCCACTAGACTGGAGACTCCATCAAATCGACGAACTGCAGTTCATAGAGTCGCCTGTAGATCCCACTTGCCGCCATCAACTCTCCGTGGCTGCCCTCTTCGACGAGCCTTCCTTTATCCAGAACAACGATACGGTGGGCGAGTCGTACTGTCGAAAGCCGGTGTGCTATCACAAGCGTCGTGCGGTTCATCATCAGATTGTGCAAAGCCCCTTGAACCAGGCGTTCCGACTCCGAGTCCAGCGCAGAGGTTGCCTCGTCGAGAATCAGGATCGGAGCCTGCTTAAAGATTGCTCTTGCTATGGCGACGCGCTGCCGTTGTCCGCCCGAGAGTCGCTGCCCCCTCTCACCCATGAAGGTCTCATACTGCTCGGGCATTTCCATGATGAAGTCATGTATGAAAGCCGCTTCAGCTGCTTCTACAACCTTCTCGAACCTGGCCTCCTCACAGCCGTAAGCTATGTTGTTTCGAACTGTATCGTCAAACAGAAAAGTGTCCTGGGTGACAATCGCAATCTGAGACCTCAGCGACGCCAGCGTCACCCGCTTGATATCCTCCCCATCCAGCAGTATGCATCCTTCAGTGGCATCATAAAATCGCGGAATCAGGCTCACCAGCGTCGACTTCCCTGCTCCGCTCACCCCGACCAAGGCCACAATTTCTCCACGATCAATCGAGAGGTTGATTCCGCTTAGAACCGGAATATCTGCACCGCCGGGGTACGAGAACGACACATTCCGGAAGGAAATCTCTCGCTCGAAAGGGAGTATGATTTCTGCGTTGGCAGCGTCCTTGACCTCGATTGGTGCGTCGAGGAGCTCAAATATCCTCTGCGCCGACGCCAAGGTCTGTTGGTAATGCAGATGCATCCGCGATAGCTTCCTGATCGGTTCGTACAGTCGGAACAGAGCCGCGACAAACACCACAAACGCTCCGAGAGTGAAGCCCTGGCTTATCTGGTAGTTGAAATAGAGCAGAAATGGAACAAAGGCAACATACCCTATAAACTCGATCAGCGGGGAACTAAGCGCATTGATACGCGCGATCTTGAGGTTCGCTTTGACCAGTCTGTCGAGAAGAATCCCAAATCTGCCCCTCTCGTAGTCTTCAGCCACAAAGGCTTTGACAATGGTCTGCCCGGAAATGGACTGTTGTAGAGCATGCGAAATGTCAGAGAGACTCTCCTGACTGGTCAGGCTGTCCCTTCGAACTTTCCTTCCGAGACGAAGGGTGATTGCGAGGACCAGGGGGGCGATGGCAAACGAAAGAAGCGCCAGTTTCCAATCCGAATACAACACAAGACCGAGAAAGAAGACAAGGAGAAAGATCTGTCGAACGAAATCGGTCAGGCGCTTTCCTACGGCCTCTTGCAGTCTTTCCGTATCACTGATCGCACGCGCCATTAACTTTCCCGTTGGAAAGCGGGAAAAGAAGGCAAGAGACTGATCGAGCAAATGGCTGTACAGGTCCCTTCTGACCATCGCCACCAATTTTTGGCCACTCAAGTTCATCGCATAGTCGGCAACATAGAGGAATAGTCCTTTGAAAAAGGAAAAGATCACAAGAAAAATCGCAACTCTCAGAAGATAGCTGTCATCCCCCAGGCCCAGAAACTCTCTCAGAAAGGCAAACTTATCAATTCCTGAAGCTCCACCCACACCAGGAGCGAGTTGATCGAAAATCGGAGCAAGAAGCATGATGATCACAGCTTCGAGCAATCCGCAGGCTATCAGCAGCACTACTGCCAGTAGTACCAAGGGTAGATATGGCCTGATATAAGGTAGTAGTCTTCTCGCTTCTTCCATTAGCCGCCCTGACCTGTTTCCACTCCCTGGGTTCCTTCTCGAACCAGAAGGACTCCTTCATCATGGTCGCCGATATACCCATCGACACGACCCGGTTTTCTTGGTCCAATCTCCAAAAACACTAATTTACCTAAGAAATAGATGAACAATTCCTACATCCGTGTCGTATTAGTTAATGAGAACGCACTACTCTGACCTCCCCTGATCGTAGTGCCCAGGCAGGGCCTTTCTAAGGTCCTGCCTCTTTTTCATTAAGGCTATCTCCATTTCAAAACAGACCCATGATCCGCTGTAGTCCGCAACAAAATCAAGTTAACGGGGTCTTGGGTCTTGAGGGTCTTGCGTCCTGAGTCTTGCGTCTTGGGGCTTGGGCTAACCACTAAATCACTAAGACACAAGAAACTCCTAGTGATTTCGTGATTTGGTGGTTAGACCCAGTTTGTTGAGGAACCCGTCTTTCGCCGTTCGAACTTTACCACCCGAGACCTCGAGACTCCGAGACCCTGATTCAAATCCTCCTACGACAATTGACAGCGGGACTGTCAACGTGCAAGCTGACCGGTGGCTGAATCACGACGGCAGGAAACTGATAATTAGCAACTTTGGAGAAGAATGAGATGAGGCAAACGCAGAAGACTGGATTCGGGTTCAGGTCGAGCTGCTCCATAGCGCTCTTAATCATTCTGTTTTGCATGACCGGGCATGCTGCGGAGGGCGAGGCAGCGAAAATCCTTGACCGCTACGCCGATACCGTCGGCGGCATGGCCAAGTTGAAACAGGTCAAGAGCACGGTGATCAAAGGAACCTTTAGTCTGCCCGACATGGGTATGTACGCTCCGATGGAATCGTACACCGTGACGCCGGACAGATCCTTCATGAAGATCGACATCGGCGAGTTTGGCACTGTGATGAACGGAGTAAACGGAGATGTCGTCTGGGACATCAATCCGATGACAGGCCCGCGGATTCTTACCGGCGGAGAGCGGCTTGCCAGAATACGCCAGGCCCAGGTAGACCAATTTGCCAACTGGAAGGACAACTTTACCAAGCTCGAGTTGGCGGGAAAAGAGACAATCAACGGTGCCGAGTGCTCCAAAGTGATCCTGACTCCTCCCGAGGGGAACTCCCTTACTTGCTGCTTCAACGACGAAACCGGTTTACTGGTGAAAGTGGTTGGAACCCAGGCTGGCCAAACAATCGAGACCAGCGTGAAAAATTACAAAGAGGTTAACGGCATCAAGATCGCTCACCTGATTGAGATGTTTACACCGCAAATGAGCTTCACGATTGAGCTCGAAAGCATCGAGCAGAACGTTGACATTCCGGACGAGAGATTTGCACTTCCTCCAGAGATTCAGTCTCTTGTAGATGGCGAATAGGAGGTCTTGAGTCTTGAGTCTTGGGTCTTGAGTCTTCTGCTAACCACTAAATCACTAAGACACAAGAAACTCCTAGTGATTTCGTGCTTTGGTGGTTAGACCCAGTTCGTTGAGGAACCCATCGTTCGTCGTTCGAACTTCGCACTTCGACAAGTTCCAAGCCTCAAGCCTCAAGACCCAAGACCCAGGACCCAGGACCCAGGACCCCCAGTTGTACGAATTCCATGTCATGGTGTAAGTTGACGCTATGATTCGTACCATTGAATGGACTGAAGACGGCGTTCAGATGATCGATCAACGCCTGCTGCCCACTGAAGAAACCTACAATACGTACAAAACGGTCGAAGAAGTTGCCGAAGCCATCAGAGCGCTGGTCATCAGAGGCGCACCCGCAATTGGAATCGCCACGGCCATGGGTATCGCTCTCGGCGTCAATAACCTCTCAACCCGGGAAGGATTGGAGGCTGAGTTCAAGAGAATCTGTGAAACTCTCGAGCGAACCCGCCCTACTGCTCGGAACCTTTTCTGGGCGGTCGAACGAATGAGCGAGGTCTTGGAGGCAAACAAACACAAGTCGCTGGAAGAGATTCAGAAAGCGCTTACGGGCGAAGCCCTGCGGATGCATCAGGAAGATATCGAAATCAACCGGAGGATGGGTGAGTTCGGTCAGCAATTGCTGCCCGACCAATCAACCGTGTTGACGCACTGTAACGCGGGAGCTCTGGCTACCGCCGGCTACGGAACTGCCCTCGGTGTGATTCGAGCCGCAGTGGAAAATGGAAAAGCGGTTCAGGTCTTCGCCGATGAGACGCGTCCTTTCCTGCAGGGGGCCCGTTTGACGGCCTGGGAGATGGTCAAAGAAGGCATCCCCTGCACTCTGATCACCGACAACATGTCTGGTTACTTCATGAAGGCAGGGAGGATTCAGGCCGTTGTAGTTGGGGCGGATCGAATTGCCGCCAATGGTGACGTCGCCAATAAGATTGGAACCTATACCGTTGCCGTGCTGGCAAAGGAGCATGGTATCCCGTTCTATGTTGCAGCGCCTCTTTCCACGATCGACCTTAAGACGCCGACCGGAGCAGAGATTCCAATCGAGCAGAGAGATCCTGCAGAGGTTACCAAAATCGGTGGCCGCATCATGGCTCCAGCAACGGTGGGAGTTGAGAACCCTGCGTTCGATGTCACACCTAATCGACTCGTGGCTGCGATTATCACCGAGGCGGGAGTTGCGAGAGCGCCCTTCGTGGAATCGCTTCAAGAACTTTACGACAAGGCAGGCGAATCCGATGATCGTTCTGGGGATTGAGTCAAGTTGCGATGAGACTGCAGCTGCCCTGGTCGAGGATGGCCGCAGGATTCTCTCCAGTGTGGTCGCCTCCCAAGTATCGATTCATCGAGAGTACGGGGGGGTGGTACCCGAACTTGCCTCGCGTGAACATGTTGACAACATCTGTTTCGTAGTCGACGAAGCACTTCGGGAGGCGCAAGTCGGATGGGATCAGCTCGATGCGATTGCAGTTACCCAGGGCCCGGGACTGGTGGGGGCGCTCCTCGTAGGCCTTGCCTACGCCAAGGCGCTTGCATACTCTCTGGGACTACCGTTTCTGGGCGTGAATCACCTGGAGGGCCATGTCTATTCAGTGTTCATGGATTATCCTGAGGCGGAAACACCGGCGCTGTCCCTGGTCGTCTCAGGTGGGCACACCAATCTCTACTTCCTAAGGGGGATCGGAGAGTACGAGCTGCTGGCTAAGACTCGGGATGATGCAGCCGGCGAAGCATTGGACAAACTTTCGAAGTTCCTTGGCCTTGGTTACCCCGGTGGGCCGGTCATAGAGAAGCTGGCTAAACTGGGCGACTCACGAAAGGTGAGGTTCACAATGCCCAGAATCAAGGACGGGAGCCTCGACTTCAGCTTCAGTGGGATCAAGACTGCGGCCCTGCGCTTCGTCAAGGAGAACAACATCGAGAGAATCGCAGAGGAAGGAAAAGGGGTAATCACAAGTTTACCTCCAACTGTTTTGGATCTGGTGGCAAGCTATCAGCAGGCAATTATCGATCAACTCATCAATCGGCTCGAAAAGGCGCTCTCCAAAACTGAGGCCAGGTCTATTCAAGTGTCCGGGGGAGTCTCGTGCAACAGGGCTCTGCGCGAACAGATCGCTTCCTATTTCGAATCAAAAGGAATTCCGGTCTACGCTCCTCAGCAGGCCCTCACCACCGATAACGCAGCCATGATCGCGGCAGCCGGATATCTCCGGCTCAAAACCGGAGCCGCGGACCCTTGGGA
>JAUVSF010000473.1 GCA_030597245.1 Acidobacteriota bacterium | reverse complement strand
TCCTGGGATGGAAATCAGTTATGCCTCAGTCTACTCCCGCATGGGAACTTTGTCTCGGGAAAAAGGGACAGTTTAGATCTCTACGGTGGGGTGGCGGCGAGGTCGGCTGCAGGTAACCGCTCTGCAACAGCCGTCCGACGGCGCGCAACATGGGTCGCGTGCAAGCGGCATGCAGGCAACATGCGATGACGGTCGCGGGAGATGCGCGAAACGCAGCTGAGGCATGCCAGCATTAAGCTCAGCGTGGACACGTAGTGCCACTGCATGCCCGGCAAGAATCGTGAGGCGCTGGATCAGTTGCCTGTCCTGGGCGTAGTGAAGTAAGTGCCAGCGCCCCTCCTCATCCACTCCCTTGCACTCTCGTGTAATATCGTACTAGAATCTTTACAATTCTCTCACCTCTTTTTCTGGGTTCAGGAAACATGATTGGTCAATCGATAGCTCATTTCGAGATTACCGCCAAGATTGGCGAAGGTGGCATGGGCGAAGTGTACCAGGCGACCGATACCAAGCTGAACCGGGAAGTCGCTCTGAAAGTCCTACCCGAGTCCTTCGCCCGGGACCCTCAGCGAATGGGACGGTTCAGCCGGGAGGCACAGGTCCTGGCCTCGCTGAACCATTCCAATATCGCCGCAATCTATGGGCTCGAAGATGCGAACGGCCAAAAGGCTCTGGTCATGGAGTTGGTTGAAGGTGAAGATCTGTCGGAGCGGATCGCCCGTGGCCCGATTCCACTGGACGAAGCCTTGCCCATTGCTCTCCAGATAGCCGAAGCCTTGGAGGATGCTCATGAGAAGGGGATCATTCACCGCGATCTGAAACCGGAAAACATCAAGCTCACGTCTGAGGGCAAAGTGAAGGTGCTAGATTTTGGCCTGGCAAAAGCAGTAGAGGAAGAGAGGAGCGCCGAGAACATCGCCAACTCGCCTACGCTTACCATGCAGGCTACCCAGGCCGGGATCATACTGGGTACGGCAGCCTATATGAGTCCCGAACAGGCCAAGGGCCACGTTGTGGACCGCAGAGCCGACATCTGGGCCTTTGGAGCCGTGCTCTACGAAATGCTGACGGGTCAGCAGGCGTTTAAGGGAGGTGATCTCTCGGAAATCATGGCTGCCGTCATCATGAAGGATGTGGATCTTGACATCTTGCCTAGTATTGCTCCGAAGTCCATAAGAAGACTGATCGCACGCTGTCTTGCGCGAGATACACGACAACGACTCCAGCATATTGGCGACGCCCGATTAGTAATCGAGGACTACCTGGCGGGACCAACCGAGGACACAAGTGAAGAGACAATCTCTTCGGTTGCCACTCAACCGCTCGGGAGAAGTCTCGTGCCGTGGACAGTAGCGGGAGTTTTGGCAATCGCTCTTATCGCCGTCCTGGTTGTCACCCCCCAACCTGCACCGCAGCCCCTAACGCGCATGGCAATGGTGCTTCCATCGGACCAACAATTGAGTTCTCCCGGTCGTCATCAGGTGGCTTTCTCACCCGATGGCCAACATCTTGTTTATGTTGCCAACGACCAACTCTACCTTCGCGCCATGGAGCAATTAGAAGCCACACCCATCCGTGGCACCACAGAGGGAGGGGGCAGAAACCCATTTTTTTCTCCTGACGGACAGTGGGTGGGATTTTGGGCAGGTGATGGGTTGAAGAAAGTTGCTATCACGGGTGGGGTACCGGTGACACTGTGCGGTGCAGCGAATCCTTGGGGTGCCAGTTGGGGAGCCGATGACAGGATTGTCTTTGGACAAGGCACAGAGGGTATCTTTCAGGTGTCAGCCAACGGTGGCGAGAAAGGACTTCTGATCCGTGTGGATTCTGAAAATGAGTCCGCCCATGGGCCCCAGATTCTGCCTGGTGGTGACGCGGTGCTCTTCACGCTCAGCTCGCGTAGCGGCTCTTGGGATAATGCGCAGATCATGGTGCAGTCTCTTAAGACTGGAGAGCGGAAGGTGCTCGTCAACGGTGGAACAGATGCGCGCTACGTGCCCACGGGACATTTGGTCTATGTGCAGGAAAGAACGCTGCTGGCAATGCCCTTTGATGTCGTGCGGTTGGAAGTAACAGGTGGCCGAGTTCCGATTGTGGAGGACGTCGGCCAAGCCAGAGCGAATCTCACCGGTGCGGCGCAGTTCACTTTTTCCGACCTGGGAGCACTCGTCTATGTTTCTGACAGCACCAGTGGAATGAACAGGACTCTGGTGTGGGTGGATCGTGAGGGGAATGAGGAACCCTTGGCCGCGGAGACACGTTCGTATTCCCGACCCGGACTCTCCCCTGATGGTGAACAGCTGGCCGTCACTGCGAGTGACAGAGGCAACACGGACGTGTGGATCTATGACCTGAGACGCAACACGTCCAATCGGCTCACCTTCGATCCGGGAATTGATGACTCACCTGTGTGGATGCCAGATGGCCGACGAGTGGTGTTTGAGTCATCCCGGGAAGGTGGCGGTGTGTATTGGAAAGCGGCGGATGGTACAGGCCAGGTGCAACCCCTGACGACGAGCCCACTTCGTCAAATACCCTATTCTGTCTCGCCTGACGGCAAGTATCTGATTCTCATGGTCCAAAATCCTGAAACGGGCTTCGACGTGGAGGTGCTCTCAATGGAGGGTGAATCGACCACTAAACCGATTATCCAGACGGAGTTCGGTGATTATTGCCCAGCGGTCTCTCCCGATGGCAGGTGGATTGCTTACCACTCCGACGCGTCGGGACAACCGGAAGTCTATGTTCGGCCTTTTCCGAATGTGGAGGATGGAAGGTGGCTGATCTCAAGTGGTGGAGGAAATTACCCTGTGTGGGCACCGACGGGGAAGGAGCTCTTCTACACCAGTTTCGATAGGTTGATGGCCGTCCGCATCGAGACCGAGCCTTTCTTGGCTGGGAATCCCGAGATCCTGTTCACGGGAAACTACTTCTCTCCCATTGGCCGAAACTATGACATTCACCCCGAAGGCCAGAAGTTTTTGATGATGAGGGAAGTCGAGCAAACAGGGGGAACACGACAGGAGCTCATCGTCGTCCAGAACTGGTTCGAGGAACTCAAACGCCTCGTCCCCACTGAGTAGTTGATGATCGGGCAGACTGTTTCTCATTACCAGATAAAGGAAGAGCTGGGTGGCGGCGGGATGGGCCATGACATTGACGATTGTCGATTTTCGATTGACGAATGGGAGCTCTCCGTGTGATTGGTAAGACGGTTTCTCATTACGAGATAACGGACAAGCTGGGCGGAGGAGGAATGGGGGTAGTGTACCTGGCCGAAGACACCCGCCTGGAACGAAGTGTAGCCATCAAGTTCCTGCCTACTGCCTACTTCGAAGATGATCAAGCCGTCAAGCGTTTCCAGCGTGAAGCCAAAGCCGCGGCCGCCTTGAATCATCCCCACATCTGTACTGTTTACGATATCGGTGAATCTGACGGCCAGCCGTACCTCGTGATGGAACATCTGGAAGGAGAAACCCTTAAGCACCTGCTGGCGAGAGGTTCATTACCAACCGGGGAGGCTCTTAAGCTCGCCGTCCAGATTGCTGGCGCCCTGCAGATTGCTCACGAGAAAGGAATCATTCACCGGGATATCAAACCCGCCAATATCTTCGTCACCAAACGAGGAGACGCCAAAGTTCTCGACTTCGGGCTAGCAAAACAGCTTGGCAAGGAACAGGGCGTCGAGGAGGACCTCAGCACCGCACTAACACGTGCCGGATCGACATTGGGAACCCTGAACTACATGTCTCCAGAACAGGTGAAGGGCGAGGTCTTGGATCCCCGGACGGATATCTTTTCCTTTGGAGTCGTGCTCTACGAAATGGTGACAGGCTTGAATCCATTTCGGCGAAATACCTCACCAGAGACGGCCAGCTCTATTCTCAACGAAGATCCTGCTCCATTGAACCGTTACACTGATGACGCGCCTGAAGCCTTACAGCACATCCTGCGCAAGATGTTGGCAAAGGTCCCCAAACACCGATCCCAGTCGATGCGTGAAGTCCAACATGATCTGGAACAGCTGGTGGAGGACTCGGGAAAGGCTCATTTGGTCGCTACCAGTCCCAGGCGGTTTGGCTGGGGTCTTTGGATGGGCCTCGCTATCGTTGTGGTTCTAACGGTGCTGGCCGCCATCTACTGGCAAACCTCTCCGGACAATTCAGAGTCACCGATTCTCGCGGTAGAACCCGTGCCTTTGACCAGCTATCCGGGGGTGGAAAGACAGC
>JAUVSF010000515.1 GCA_030597245.1 Acidobacteriota bacterium | reverse complement strand
TATGTTCCTGGGTGGAAATGGCCGACGAGGATGCCAGGCGATTTGCCGGCACTGCCCGCTACACCATTGAGTTTGATCTTCCAGATACAGAAGCGGACGACTGGATGATCGATATCGGGGCTGTGCGCGAAAGCGCCCGTGTCTTCATCAACGGCAGGATGGCGGCGGCGCTGTGGAGCGTTCCATATCGTGCACTGGTCGGCCACTATCTCAAACCCGGCCATAACCGGCTTGAACTCGAGGTCACTAACCTCTCGGCCAACCGTATTCGAGATCTGGATATCCGCAAGGTGAACTGGAAGATCTTTCGCGATATCAATTTCGTGGACCACAACTATCAGGAATTCGATGCCTCGAAATGGCCACTGACACCATCCGGGCTCATGGGCCCTGTCAGGCTGATTGCAATGAAAAAGTTTGATCCTTGATGAGAGATGTCCAACCTCCCCATCCCACAAGAACATGATCAGAAAGAAAGGAGAAAGAAGGGGACAGGTTGATTCTCCCCGCTGCCGTTAACTTCGTCACCATCCGCGTCACCAACAAAAAAGGACACTCGGAGTGAATGCCCATGAAAGCCCTTAACTAATTGATTATAAAAGGAATGAAATGGTCGGGGCAGAGGGATTTGAACCCCCGACATCCTGCTCCCAAAGCAGGCGCGCTACCAGACTGCGCCATGCCCCGACTTTGGCTTCCAAAAGTCTTGAAACAAAGGTAGACCACACCTTGTGCGGTGTGACGCCGCTAAGTTTAGCACGACAGCAGGCAGGAAAAGAGGAATCCTCTCGGAGATCTCTTCCCTACTGCTACATGTGCGACAGGATGGAACTCATCTCAACCACCACCTTGTGATGTCTCTCGAACGTGTCTCCGCCCCACTCCCATTTTTCCTTATTGAACTCCACGAGCAGAGCTTCAAACTCCTGTTCCGAGAACTCCTTCCGCACCATGGGATAGAAGATGTGGTCTTCGGTGTGGATATGCTGTCGGAGCAATGAGGCATACGCAGCCACACTCTCAACCAGAACCGACGTCTTGTACGAGTCACCCTTCCCGTAGCCGTCGAGGGAGTCTGCGACTTGAGATACTAGTTGCCTGCCTCGTTCGTGTTGATACCTCAGCATATCAATCTGGGCGTCCGCGTCACCTCGTTTCTTCTCGGCCAAGCGGACAAACATCAAGTGCTCTTCCTTGAAATGATGGAACTTGTCGGCAAACTCCCGCGCGAAAGTGACCGCCCGCTCAAAGAACTCTTTGGGCGGCTTCTCTCCGTTTTCGAGTTTCGTTACAGCCTTGGTCAGGTTGTCCAGATAGTTCCGGATCAATCCGTGCTCGTTAGTGAGAATATCTATTGCGTCCATTTTGTTTCTCCTTTCCTTAAGCGGCGCCCCACGAATCAGGATCCCCCCGGCTGATTCCTTCCAGTTAAATCGTCCTCCTCAGCCGACCATTCGGAGCGGGTACTTCAGCTCCCGCACATCTCTGGAAGCTGAGGAATCGCTTGCCTGAGGTTCCTCAGTTGGGGAATTTACCACTAAGACACTAAGGACACAAAGGAAATAGGTGGTCCATTGTGAATAGCGTCGGGTGAAGTCCGGCTTCACTGTTCGAGCTACGCCGGGACAAGGAAGATGGCCTTCCAGGCCGTCACGACAAGCTTATCCTCCGAATCTCAGAAAGAAATTATTGAACACTCAAGGAACCTGTTTCGTAACATTCATTGAAGGCAGTTAACGAAGATGGCGCTTTCAGGGCGATGGTAGTGCGGGGGGAGAATGAAGAAGAAGCTCACAATCCTGATTTTCACGATTACGGTCGGCTGCGCCTTGGTCTTTGCAGTCCCTTTATCGTCAAAGAAGCTGCTTGTAAGACTGGAAGCCAAACCTTCGGCGACCTGCTTCCCGGCTTCGGCTCTGCAGTACCCTGAGCTGAAGGAAGACTTTTCCAAGGCCTGCAGCGACTGCGAAATATGTACCGGTAAGG
The DNA here is from genome assembly GCA_030597245.1 of Acidobacteriota bacterium. Classification (GTDB taxonomy): domain Bacteria; phylum Acidobacteriota; class UBA6911; order RPQK01; family JAPXNP01; genus JAUWTT01. The sequence continues at coordinate 1,935 of JAUVSF010000515.1, read as the reverse complement.
AGACAGAGTCGGACTTCCTGGTTGTCGTCGAAGACCCGGAATACAGCTGGACACTAACCATCTATGACCGCGAGGGACAACTGATCGAGAGACTCCAGTGGTCTGGTCCACTTACCCTGGGGCTCGATAAAGCGGTTGACATCATGCATCGAAGGACCACCGACTGACCAATAGCCCACACTTCCATAAAGTGGCGGCGGTGGCGGATTCAGGCAGGCGGCCTTCAGCTACCTGAGAGAGAGCCTACCCTCGAACCGGAAAGCCGGCTCGCCGGTTATGCTTTCACTCGTGATGGTGGGGCACCAGTATTCCTCAACATGATTGATGATCTCGTCGAGCCCCTCAAAATGTCTCCCCGGATCCCGATGATACGAGTCCGTCAGATCCCGGCAAAGTGCCACATTCTTCCCCAGGTAGACCATTTGTCGAATGCCGAACGGTCTCCCAAGAACACATCGGTTGGTGTGGACACCCATCACAATGACGTTGTCGATACCGCGCTGCTCGAGTAGGTTGTAGACTTCCTGGCCTTTGTCACTAATAGCATCCGGTTCACTAATCTCAATGGCAGCGATTTGCCGATTCCAGACCCGGACATCGGGACCACACGGTTCAGGAGTGTCACAGGAACAACCGGCCTCTTCGAGTTTAGGTGACAGAGCGCCTTCCTTCTCCGGATTGAAGTAGTTCCACTGAAACTTAACCGGAGTCTTTGCTATCGGGGCTTCCTTCGCCCGGCGCCGCTGCACCGACCCTTCGTAGAAATCCATGCAGTCACTCGGAGCATGAACGATCAGCATCCCCTTTTCTCTTGCAGTTATGATTACGCGGTTCATGTGCGGAGCCATCTCAACGACACGCTGAGCGGCACTCTTGCAGTGGTGATCGTCCCACATATCTACGATCACGATTGCAGTCTTTTCCGGTCTCCAGATCACATTCTTCTTCACGACTCGAAACTCATCCTGTTTTTCATCAACCTTGACCCGCTCCCGAGTCTCGACTACCCAATTATCTTCGGCAGCAGTGGGAACAGGAGTATGGAGAATCAGCACAATAATCCCAAGAGTCAAGAACAGGTGAAATCGACGGCTCGTTTCCCGAAACATACTGCTCCTTTCGTTGCAGGCGCCTCACTCTACCAAAACTCTTACGGGCTCACGCAGCGACCTGAACTAAGAAATCGAAAAGCGACTCTGGGTCGATTCTCTCGCGGCAACAATTCCCGCCCCTCTCCGAGTTCGACAGAATCCGATGAAGACATTTTCGGACTTCGTCAGCTGCTTGTAAACGCGGAACTAAGGAAAACGAGTGATGTAGTGATGCGGGGATCTCTGCACCGGGCTTACTGATCCGAAGTTTCCAACCTGGTTGTAGTAATCTAGAATAGACTCACGCTAGTGCGAGAGTGGCGGAATTTGGTAGACGCGCCAGATTTAGGATCTGGTGGGTGAAAGCCCGTGGGGGTTCGAGTCCCCCCTTTCGCACCAATTCTTCTGAATGGGATTGAGCGACGAACCACGAGATCAGACAAAGGTCCGGTAGCGCCATTGTGTAACTGGTTGGTAATCATAGATAAATCCCGACGCTCGCCTGCCGAGTATCGGCGTTCAATTGTGACGAACAGTCTCAGTCTGTTTGGTTGTGAATACACAGCCGGCTAAAGAACATTTCGTTGGAGAGCACACCGGGTTCTCCTACAACGGCTCAAGGTCTTCAAGGAGGCGTGTACACGCGACCGCGCGGAAACCATCACCAAGAGGGAACGTCTCCGTACCGGCGTGAATCACATCGAGACTGTCGAGTTTCAAATCTTCAAACGCGATGCGCATACTCTTTGTCAGCCGGGCCAGATCGCCAGGATTCTCCAAATCGAATCGTGCCACCTTTCCGGCTTGCTGATCGGCTAGTGCCAAGGCGAGGGTAGTCTTGCCC
>JAUVSF010000506.1 GCA_030597245.1 Acidobacteriota bacterium | reverse complement strand
CATTCGGTGATTTCGACAATGATGGTGATCTCGACCTGCTGGTCATCAATCTCAACGATGAAGCCAGGCTGCTCAGAAACGACGGTGGAAACAGGAACAACTGGCTTTTCGTCGCTCCCAGACTGGCCGGCCCGGATCGAGATGCGGTAGGAGCCAGAGTAACAGTCAAAACAAAAACACTGACCCAGGTGGACGACCTGATTCCTGTCAGAGGTTACTTATCTCAGGTGGATTCACGGCTTCACTTTGGCTTGGGGAATGCTTCGAAGGTGGATTCGATTGAAGTCCGCTGGTCAAACGGAGAAGTCACTACCCTGAAGAATGTCGATGCTAATCAGGTTCTGACGATAACTCAAAAGAAAGGTAAATAGAGTCCTATGCGTTCGAGGACACTACTCATTCTTTTTGTCGGAGTCCTTGGCTGCCTGACCGCACTCCAAGCTCAGGTAGAAGAGGACCACGTGTACGTCGGGGGACGCGTCTGTGCAACTTGCCACGACGGACCCGGAATGGGCCATCAGTACAGCAAGTGGCTTCTCCTCAAACACTCACGCGCCTATGCTGTGCTCGCCAAGCCTGAGGCCAGGAAGATTGCCGAGTTGAGCGGGATTCCCCAAGAGCCCCAGGAGTCAACGATGTGCCTTGGCTGCCATGCCACAGCAGCCGAGGTTGAAGATTGGGAGCGGGATGAAACCTTCTTCATTGAAGACGGGGTACAGTGCGAGAAGTGTCACGGCCCCGGCAGTGAGTATATGGACGCGGAAACGATGCGCGATCCTGAAGCGGCCATGCGAGCCGGCCTCAAGATGCCGACCGAACAGGACTGTATGGTCTGCCACAATGAAAAAGGATCTCATGTAGCCGTTCATCACTCTCCGAAGCTCGACATAAAGGAAGGCCTTAAGGAGATCGCTCATCCTACTCCGGACCCGAAAGAATACGATGAGGTCGTGCTGAACCCAGGGTCTTCAAGCGGCACCCAGGAGGGACCCGAATACACAGGTGTCCAGGCTTGTGCCGAGTGTCACAAGGGACCAATGATGGGCTACCAGTTCAGCAATTGGCGGCAGAGCGGTCACGCGAAAGCCTATGCCCGGCTGGCAACGCCAAAGGCCTATGAGATCGCCGGCGCAGAGGGGATCACCGGTAACCCACAGGAGAGCACTGAATGCTTGCGCTGTCACACGACTTCAGGCGGCACTGGAGCTGCGGCTCGAGAGACCTATTTCCTCGATGAGGGGGTAGGCTGTGAAGCGTGTCACGGTCCGGGCAGTGAATATCAGTTCGAAGCAGTTATGATGGATCGTCAGGCTGCTTTGGCTGCGGGACTGAAAGAAGCGAATCGAGACACGTGTTTGACTTGCCACGCCGAGGCTCATGGAAAGCCCTTTGAGTACGAAATGGCGTCGATCGCAATCGCCCACCCAAACGAAAGAATCGAAGTGGCGGAAAGGGTGCGCTACAAGACACCACTCAATCTGGCGTTTTCTCCCGATTCCAGAGAAGTGTATGTCGCCTGTGAGGCTTCTGATTCCGTAATTGTCCTGGATGCTCAGACCCGGAAGAAGGTTGACGAGATCATGGTCGGCGGGCAACCCCATGATGTTACGTTCAGCCCCGACGGCAGTAGAGTCTACGTTACGAACCGACTGGACGACACGATCTCTGAAATCGATACCGCTCGTCGCGAAGTCCTCAGGACAGCCCCGGTGGGAGATGAACCCCACGGCGTTATTACCGACGTTTCGGGTAAGAAGCTTTTTGTACTCAATACGTCTGAGGACAGTGTTTCCGTGCTGGACGCGGGGAGCCTGCAGGAGATAAAGAGGCTATCGGCAAGCCGCAACCCCTGGTCGCTTTCGCTTTCACCCGACGGAACTCAACTCCTGGTCACCAACACACTTTCACGGCTCGTCGAGTTTCGAGCACCATCGAACTCGGAGATTACCGTCATCGACCTTGAAACAACGGTTGTGCAGAACCGTCTTCAGGTTCCAGCTGCAAACCTCCTGCAGGGAATCGAATGGCACCCGAGCGGAGAATTCGCTCTGTTTACGCTCAATCGAAGCAAGAATCTGGTACCGATGACGCGGCTACAGCAGGGCTGGACAATTACAAACGGCTTGGGAATCGTCTGGAAAGATGGTCGGATTGATCAGGTACTTCTCGACGAGCCGAATATGTGCTTCCCTGACCCGGCTGACGTAGCCATTACACCCGATGGACGCCTGGCCTTTGTCACCAGCTCCGGTTCAAATCGAGTGGCGGTGGTGGATATCCCCAAGCTGACCTCAATGCTTTTGAGTGCCACGGAAGCGGATCGAGAGAATGTTTTCCCGAATCACCTGGGCAAGCCCACGGAGTTCGTACTGAAACACATCGAGACAAAGGACAGTCCTCGAGGACTCTTAGTGAGTCCCGACGGGAACAGTGTATTTGTCACCAACGCCCTTGATGATTCGCTGACCGTGATTGACGTGGCATCGTTGGAAGCCGTCGAGAGAGTAGATTTGGGTGGGCCGAAAGAGATTACCAAAGTCCGTTTCGGTGAGCAGATGTTTCACAGTGCTACCACTACGTTTCAGCGGCAGTTCTCGTGCCATACCTGTCACCCTGACGGGCATGTGGATGGGCTCACTTATGACATTGAGCCCGACGGAGTCGGGGCTAGTCCGGTGGACAACCGCACTCTGCGCGGAATCCTGGACACCGCCCCTTTCAAGTGGGAGGGAACAAACCCCAGTCTTCAGCGACAGTGTGGCCCGCGGCTGGCCGTGTTCTTTACCCGAATTCAGCCGTTCAATCCAACTGAGCTCTCGGCAATTGACAACTACATAGCCACTATTCCGCGCCCCCCGAACCGCTATCGTCCCCTGGGTGCGCCACTCACAGATGCCCAGCGCAAAGGTAAGCGGATGTTTGAACGAACCATGGCCAATGATGGGAGCGTGATTCCCCCCGAAGGAAGGTGCATCACCTGTCATCCGGCACCACTTTACACAGACCGTTCCGTGGTGAACGTTGGAACCAAGATGATGTACGACCATGAAGCAGAATTCGATGTACCACACCTGAACAATATCTACGATTCCGCACCTTACCTGCACAACGGAATCGCTCATACATTGGAGGAAATCTGGACACGTTACAACCCTGACGACCAACACGGGGTCACGAACGATATGACGAAGGACCAACTGAACGATCTGATCGAATATATCAAGACTTTCTAGGAATTGTATGCCGGATCGCGACACCGAGGTGTCATTATGAAGATAAAGAGAGCTGGTGTTAGCAAATGTTTGAGAGTAGGGGCCGTTCTGATGACCTTGACCGGTTATGGCCTTGGTCAAGCGGGCAGGCAGGACGAGTCCTTGAAGTCTGGGGACGGCTTGTTGCCTTACGTCTATACCGAGTGGCAACACTATACGACGAAGACCGGCCTTCCAAACGATCACATTTTTGCTGTGGAGGCGGGTGAATCGCATGTGTGGATCGGGACCGAAGATGGTCTGGCACGCCTCGACAAGAAGACTGGGCAGATCGAAACGTGGAAAGAAGAAGACGGGCTGCCCTGGCGTGTCGTCTCCTCTCTGGCAATGAACGAGAAGACGGGTGAGCTTTGGGTCGGGATGTTCGGAGGCGGACTTGCTCGTTTCAGCGGAGGCCGGTTCGATCATTGGCATCAACTGAACAGTGGTCTGGTCAATGATGTGGTGTATGGTCTGGCCATCGAGAATGACCACGTCTGGATTGCGACGACTGCCGGCGCGAGTCGCTTCAATACGGTAACCGGTGAATGGAGCATTTACACTGAGAAGAACGCCCCTATGGAAGAGATCTGGAATTATGGGGTTTCATACAATGATGGAAAGGTTTATCTGGGCATTTGGGGTAGCGGTGTCCTGGAGTTCGATGTAGCGACTGTACGCTGGAAGGACTATATTTACCCCGACGGAGTGATGGAGATTGATCTATACCGGGATGATGGGATTGTCCATG
>JAUVSF010000517.1 GCA_030597245.1 Acidobacteriota bacterium | reverse complement strand
GTCAAAGGCCTCCGTTCTTGGTTTGCCAAACTAAAGCCGGAACTCATACGTGAACCGTCAAGAGCTGGAGATACCGACAAGTGACTCATTGTAAGCACCTTGCCTCTTTACTGCAATAGTTCAGATGAATTTCCAGTTCTCAAGTTGCGTGAATATAATGATCTGGCCATGCCAGGTCAATCTATGTCAAGTCAATCTCGGATCGTCTTCAGGGCTCTTTCGTTGCAGCAAATTGACGGAGGCGACCGTACTTTCTCGGCTTCCCAGCCAGACCTTCAGTCCGGAATTCGATTGAAAGATTGGATAGCAAGAGTTGGCATTCTGATGCCTCTACGAGTGAACCTGAGGTCGGGTGGAACCTATCGGATTGTGTCAGGATTTCGACGTTTCCTCGCTGCCGGCCAGCTTGGGTTGAAGGATGTCCCCTGCCTTGTGGACCAGTCGGCACCGCCGACGCTATTTCTTAAAGCAGTCATAGAAAACCTGTCTACCCGCGGACTTGGAGAGTTGGAGAAAGCGACGGTCATCAGCAAAATGCAGGCCGATTTTCAGAAAAGTGATGAGGAACTGATTGAGATGGTTCTTCCGATCCTGGGGATCCAACGGAGTCGGCACCGCCTTGACTACTACCTCAGAATCGCCCAGTTGCCTGAGCAGTTGATTCGAGCGATTTCGGAGGGCGTAGTGATTCCCGAGGTGGCTTTGAAGCTCTCGGGTTGGGGCTTTGATGAATTTTCCCTCTTTGTGCGGACCGTCGCCGAGTATCGCCTCGGAAGAAACAAACAGAGGCAACTCTTTGAGCTAGTGGATGACTTGAAGGCTTCAAGATCGGCAGACTTGCTTTCCGTGTGGGAACAAAGTGGGGCGGCAGCCATAGATGGCGATCGGAAGCTCCCACCTGAAGTTCGCTACGGTCGAATCCGAGAAGCACTTGGTCTTCTCAGGTACCCGGTCCTCTCGGAGCATCAAGCGCGGTTTCATAAGCTGAAAGGGGCGTTGAAACTTCCAGGGTCTGTTCAGCTGGTGGTACCAGAGTACTTCGAAGGCGACTCGATTAAGGTGAGTTTCCGTACTCGAAATTCGGAGGAATTCGCCCATGTAACCGAACACTTGAGTCGAGCTGCAGTGTGTAACGAATTGAAGGAGATCTTCGATCTGCTGTAGCCTCGTATAGAGGTTCCTGGACCGACGTTAACCGGCAGATGAAACGCTATACCCCAGAAAACATCTTCGTAGAGCGCTCCATTCGGCAAAGGCCTATTGTGGAGAATGTCTTGAAGCAGCTTCCTCAGGTTCCGGTAGAGGAGATCGATTCGATCGAAACGAAGTTGGAAGAAGCCAGAATATGGACCCCGGGGATACCCAGGGCGAAAAGATCACTGGTTTTGGCTCGGTTCAAAGGGAAGTTCCTCAAGGCGTGTCCGGGGCAGCAGAGTCGAGGTAACTCGAAGAATGTCTGTTGCGATTACTTCGTCATTAATTTTGCCGGCAATTGCCATATGGAGTGCAGTTACTGTTACTTACAGAACTACCTGAACTTCCCTTATTTGATTGTTTATGCCAATACTGATGACTTGTTCGAGGAACTGAATACCGCGATAGCCGGGAGTCCTCAGCGATCTTTCCGCGTCGGGACGGGAGAATTGGCCGATAGTCTGGCCTTAGACCCGCTAACCGCATACAGTCGTCCATTGGTCAACTTCTTTGCTGGATTGGAAAATGCTGTCCTGGAGCTGAAGACGAAATCCGATCATGTTGAAAACCTGCTGGACCTGGATCATCGAGGCCGAACGGTTAATGCCTGGTCGGTCAATCCTGACTTTATCCAGCATTCCGAAGAGCACAAAACTGCAACGATGGAGGAACGGCTTGCCGCCGCTGAGAAATGTGCCGAAGCGGGTTACCCGATTGCATTTCATTTCGATCCGATCATTCATTACCCGGAATGGCGCGCAGACTATCGTGCACTGGTCCGGCGTCTTTTCGAAGCCGTCTCTCCTGAGCAGGTCGCCTGGATCTCGCTCGGGGGACTTAGAATGAATCCGGGACAGAAAGCGTCGATCCGAGAACGGTTTCCCAAGAGTATTGTTCCTTTGGGTGAGCTGATCCCGGCTGAAGACGGTAAGCTCAGATATGTAAAACCGATCAGGGTGGAGATGTATCGGAGGCTGTTGGAGTCAATTGAGGACTTCGGTTCGGGGACCAGGGTCTATGCGTGTATGGAGCGGCCGGAAGTCTGGCAGAAGGCCTTCGGGAGGGTTCCTTCGTCAGACTTGGAGTTGGGTAAGAGTCTGTTGCAGATCTTCTGAACTGCTCAGAGAACCGGCTATTCCTTAACCTCAAACCGTTCACAGTAGGTACGGGGGGAATAGAAATTGAACGTCGTCTCGTGCAGGTATTCGCAGGGCCCGCTCTCTCGCACCCGGGCAACAAGTTGGGCGATCTGCTGTTGGGACTGGAACACCGCAATGGCGCTCAGTTTCAGTTGAAACTCCTCCTCGTCGCATTTCAACTCCAGGTTGGGGTCATTGGCGAAATCGCAATAGATGGCCATTTCGTAAACCGACGGCAACTCGCAGGGCTCTCCCAATTCGGGCCAGATTTGCCCATTTGCGTGGAAGATGCTGATCATCAGCTCATTGTGGGTGATCTGGTGGTCAGGGTGGTAGTCGCTGGCGCCGGGCACGAACACCCGGGTCGGACGGACCCGACGCAGGTAGTGCGTGAGTGTGTTCTGGAGGCCGATGTAACCCGCTATTCGTTCCGGTTCTCCACCCGTTGCAGGGCGGCGGCCTTGCAGGCGGGACAATCCGCCGTCGGCATAGCTGAGCGTGTAGATGTTTCGACCCTTCAGGCCCAGCATTTCATAGCATTCAAACAACTCGCCGCGCCGGTCTTCAACGATGGTCGACCGCTGCATGTCGGTACAGTAGCCCTCCCGGCCGTCGGTTACTACGAGCAGGTGTACATCCACACCGGCTTCCCTTGCCGCCATCATCCACAACCCGCCTCCTACCGCGATGTCATCGTCGTGGGGGCTGACAAACAGCCACCGTTCACCCTCCATCGATGCAATCCCGAGAAGTGAGGCCATCTGATCGAAACCCTGCGGTTTTCCATTCACCAAGCGCTTAAACGAGAATCCCATGGCTGGTTCCTTTCCCTCATCGGCGAATCGATGGTGGCTTACTGTATCACGTGAGAGCCCCATTTCATGAGATGCGGTGACTAGAATCCAGTCGGCTCTTCCAGAATCAAGAGGACTCTTCATTCCGCTGTTCTGGTGATCGTGGTGTCTTGGTGGCGAGTTTCTGAGTTGTCCTGGCTGTCACTCGCTTCGCATGGACCGACAAGATCCCTTGAGATGGTGTTCGATTCGTGGAGCGATATCCACCAGGCTCATGTTTTGATGTGGAAAGGGGAACGCCTTTTGGATGCTTCCCCACAAGAGGGTAGGCACTGGATTCCTGGTATGGAGTCCATGGCTCATGTCCTCGATATTCCCATGGTCACTAGTGACGATCAGCGAACCGGAATTCATTTTGGCTACGACTGCAGCAAGAAACTCGTCAACTTCTCTGAGCAAGGTAACGGCTTCTTCAAGAGACCCCCTGTGGCCCACCAGGTCAGTAAGAAAAAACTCATATAGGCACAGGTCGTAATCACGGCTCAGATTGACCAGTATTTCCGCGGCTCGACCAGGGGAGTTGATCGGGACATCGATGCCCAGATCCAGCAAAATTCGGTTGGTGAAATCCATGAAGAGGGCTGCGCCAGAGCCAAGATTCTCGATAGTACGAAGTTGAACGCCTGCAGACTCACACATGTGCGTGGTAGCTGAAATCCATCGAGGATGCTTCTCGAAATACCGGGGTGTGTATGCATTCGCGAACGTCACTC
>JAUVSF010000261.1 GCA_030597245.1 Acidobacteriota bacterium | reverse complement strand
TCAGCAAGGAAGGCTCCGTCGCCTACCTTCAAGAATCACAGGTCCTGACCTATTGTATCCAGCACTTTTCCATGGAGTACCACTGGCGAATTCATCACCCCGCCCCCGAACATCCTGACATCGCGACAATGCCGAGCCCGGGTGGTGGGACCAAGGCCGGCCCCATCTTCATCGGGGGCCCGGGTACGACAGAGCGGGATATGGCCGAATACAAGATCAACTCCATTCACGAAAGCGCTGTGGCATACCTTGGAAACGTGTCCCGAGCCGGAGGAGGCCGGCATATTCAGCTGGCAACAATCAACGGTTTGGCGAAAGCGTACGAACGAGTGGCTGCGGACCTCTTGCAGGTCTATACGATCATCTTTGAATCTCCTCTGAGGCCAGGTACGCAACTCCACTCCTTGTCAGTTCGAACTACCCGGGATGATGTCATTGCACATTTCCGCCCTCAGGGACTGTGGCTGGGTCCTGGGGGCTGAAAGAACGACGAAGTGCGAACGACGAACGTCGAACGGGCTGGGGGCTGGGGATCAAACCACTAAATCACTAAGACACCCTCCTTCGCTGAAGCTATGGAGGGCAGGCATCCGCCTTCGCTCTCCGAGCTACGGCGCGACACGTCCGGCATCTGGCACGGACAAAAGGGCTACGGGAATAATCGAAACAGCCCCACACCGGCGAGATAGACTACGGTTCCACCTCCCGGAATCCGTTTCTCAGGGGTAGCACCGATTGAACGGACCGGCTCCAGGCCCGGGAGCAGAAGCACTTCTGAGAAGTTCGAACCCTGCTCGTTCTTGAGAACCAGGCTGGGTTCCAGGCGCGTCGGGTCGAGGCCGCCATTGGCAAACAGGAGGTCCACCCAGCCGTCCTGGTCGAAATCCTCCGCGATGGCTTGGAACACTCCGTAACAGCGGTTCAATCCGACCTCCGCCGTAACCTCTTGGAATTGCCCGCTCAGATTCCTGAAGAGGCGAGGCGTGTTCTCTTTAATCGAAGTCCTGGAATCGATCAGACGAGCTATGGTCTGCTCGTAGGGAGCATGTGTTGTCACCAGAAGGTCGGGCATTCCGTCACGATCGTAATCGATAAAGAGGGCTGAGAAGCCACGTCCCCCGACGCCATCAAGGCCGGCAACTGTTGTGTAATCGGAATACGTGCCATCTCCCTCGTTCCGAAAAAGCAGCCCGGGTCGCTTCCACCGGAGTACATACAGATCCAGATCCGAATCTCCGTCCACATCCCCGACCGCGGCGTCCACGGCTATGCCTTCAAAGGCAATGCTCGAATCTGAAGTCGCATCACGGAACCCTGTGTCTGTTCCCATGTAGATGCGCAACGGTGGTCCATAATCAGAACTGCCGAGTTCCACAATATCCTTCCGCCCGTCACCGTTTAGATCGAAGGAAAACGCGCGAATGGTTGACCGCTCACCGCCGAGGCCAACTTCCTGAGTCGAATCAGCGAAACTCACTTCCGTTCCGGTTGTACCCAGGCTCCGGAAGAACACGTTCCCGGCGGTTCCCCAAAAGCCGGAACTGACAACGTAAAGGTCATCCAAGTCGTCCTGGTCAAAATCGGCCGCACAGAGCTCCCAAACCGATCCTGATTCCTTTGGCAGGTCCAGTTCGACGGTCTTGACAAAGCCGTTATTCCGATACTTGTAAATTGTGACAAAAGTGCCGGAAGAGACGGCCAGTTCCGGAATCCCGTCCCCATCGAAATCTCCCCAGGTTCCTCGGCCCAGAAGGCTGTTCGCAGGTTGAGGAGACAACGTAATCTTCTCTGGAACTGCCATAGAAGGCGGCACAAGGCGGATCGATTTTTCTGCCTCTGAAGGGTAACCTCCCGAATGCTGGATTGCCCAATAAAGAAACAGGTGGGCCTTTAATTCCGCCTTTTTCAAGGGCGAAAGCGGAACCCTTTCTGTTCCAGCCGTATCGCCTTCCGATTTTCCTCCCTGGCCGGCGATTCTTTTTTCATGCGCTGCTATTGAGGCAATTGCCATGAAGTGATCGATTGCTTCAGAATAACGCCGCTGCTGAAAGCGTACGAATCCACTCCAAAAATGACCTTCCGGCGACGCAAAACCTGCTGCTTTTTGAAAATGTTCATAAGCCTCTTCGAGTCTTTGCTCTTGCAGAGACAGCCACCCGAGCCTCAGCAAAGGTCCAGACTCCTCGGGGTCAACTTCGAGAACTCTATCGAAGGCTTTCCTGGCTTCGGCATAATCAGGGTAAGAACCTGGTTCCAAGGCCGATAGGGTGACTCCGAGTTGGGCGAAACCGCGATGGCTGCGGGGGTTTATCTGGACTAGCCGGCGATAGACTTCCAGAGCGGATTTGAACTCGCCCAGTTCAAACAAGCAGTTGCCAAGGTAATAGAGAGATTCTTCATGCTCGGGGTTCTCCTCTAATGCGCGCCGGTAAGAGGTTGCAGCATCTTCATAACGCTGGTTTGAACGGAGTTCCGTCGCTTCGTGGTAGGCGTCCCAGAAGCGGACGACGGCCTGCCGGTCCTCCGGACCGCCGGAAGCCTCCTCCTGGACATCAACCGTTCGGTTGAGCTTAAGGATTGCCACGAGTCCGAATAGAACTCCAAGCAGGGCCAGAGTGATAAGAGCTGAGCGTTTCACGAACTGTCTCGTTCAACCGTTATCGTTTGATTCACAGCGACGTCCTGGAGCACCCTTACGTCACCACACGGGAATGTAACGACGACTCGGTCAATGTGAGTATTTGTGCCCAGGCCAAACAGGGCTTCGGGAGCGTTCTGCGAGAGATAGGAAGCTTGGGCTCCAAGGACCTTCGCCTGGACAAGTTCGCCGGAGTAGACCTCGACTTTGGTGCCGAAGTTCGCATGAGCGTGCTCTCTCTCGACGACCTGTACTCGCAGCCAGGGGGACCGACTGCCCCCTTCGTTACGCAGGAGGAGCGGAGCCCCCCCAAAGATAACGATGAACGCATCAGTGTCACCGTCGTTGTCATAATCTCCAAACGCTGCGCCCCGGCCGACTCTAGGAGTTTCGAACAGTTCGCCGAGGGCTTGCCCCACCTCAAAATAGCCGTCCTCGGGACCCTTGTTCCAGAAAAGCTGCATTCGCATCGGCACGAGTTGGCTTGGATCCTTCTCCTCTTGGAAGGTGCTGCCGTTAACAACCCACAAGTCCAGCCGCCCATCATTGTCATAGTCAAGAAACGATGTTCCCCAACCGATGAATCTCAGAGCGATCTGACCAAGACCTGTCTGGTCCGCGATATCGAAGAAATTCAGACCCGGTTCCTCCGGATCGGGGCTGTCAGCCATCATTCGCAGTGTGTTGTCGTAAAGAGCGTTCTCCTGTGCGAGCCAGTGAGTGACGAACATATCCATGTCACGGTCGTTGTCCCAGTCTCCGATGGCCACTCCCATGGCTCCTCGGTAGTCGGCGACCCAGGCTCGGTGAGAGACATCCTCGAAATGGCCGTCACCCAGGTTTCGGTAAAGGACGTTATCCGAGATATCATTGGCAACATACAGATCGGGCCAACCGTCTTCATCCAGGTCGCACCAAGAGGCCGAGAGACTGCGCCCTGACGGGTTGTCCACTCCAGCGCTCCTGGCAACCTCCTTGAAGATTCCCCCTTCATTCTTGAACAGCAGGTTAGAGACAGGTTCATATGAGGAAGGATTCAGCGTATACGGAACGCTTGCCTCATACTGGGAGGTCGCTTTCTGTAAATCGGTTGGATCGAATCGGTAATCAACATACCCACAAACATACAGATCAATGTCGCCATCGCGGTCATAATCCCCCCACGAAGGGCTCGCCCAGAAACCGTTGAAGCCGGCGAGACCTGATTCACTGCTTGTTTCAGCGAACGTCCCATCACCATTGTTACGATACAGAAGGATTGGCCCGTAGTTCGTTACAATCAGGTCTAGAAGTCCGTCAGAATCAAAATCCCCCCAGGCAACTCCCATACTGACCCCGCGGAACCCTATGCCGGCTGCCTCCGTCACATCTTCGAAAGTACCGTCACCACGGTTACGGAAGAGTCTGTTTCGCGCTTGCGAAGCCGACAATTCTGCCTCCGCAGCAGTGAGTGGACCTGCAATGTTACAGACGAACAGGTCGAGATAGCCGTCGTTGTCGAAGTCTCCCCAGGCGGCCCCTGAACCCATGTCTTCAGGTAACTGCGTGGACCTACGTCCCCCAAAGTGCACGAAGTCGATGCCGGATTCTCTGGCGACATCTTCGAAGAGCACATGGGGTAAGTCTTCCGGGATGTCTCGCTCCAATGTCGCCGTGATACCTTCCACTCGGTCCCCGGCCCGATACGACTCGGAATTGGGTCGAAGCACAAAGAAAGCCAATGTTGCAGCGCTGAGGAGTCCGACGCTGATGAGAGTGTAGGTCAGGATCAGGGCTTTACGCCGTGGGAGCTTCTTACTCATGCTGAGGGAAGTACGCTTGTCGGTGTATTTGACATGTTTTTTCCGGATGTGACGAAGTTAGTGCCGGGCGAGGCGTCACGGTGACCGTCACGAGGCTTCCTGTACGACCTGTATCCTGCCGGAATCCGATGACATCATTGTGACCGGTGAACGCAGGCCTGAGTCCTCTCCAAAAAGGAAATTCAGCAACGACTGATCGATTTTACGATACTTCAGCTTCGCTGTGACGACAAGTTCTCTTACGGGACCACCTGGAACTTTGATCGAAAGCTCACCCTCCCCGAGCTGCGACGAAGGCGGAGCCGACGGTTCGCGGTAAAACTCAGGGCAAAAGAACTTGAAGTCTGTGATGTCGGCAAATCCCGGGAAGAGTGCCCGGCGATGTCGAACGCCCACCATTTCCCACAGGTTGTGGCGATCGATGAGATTCCCGTATTGGTCAACCGGTTCGGCCTTCAGAATGAAGGAACCCGGCTCGATGAACCCCTTCTCATCAACTCGGCCGGTCGCGAAAACCAGGTTCCCGTCCTGGTCAACGACTTCGAGCTCAATCCAAGACTGAATGATGTCCAGTGGACCTGTCGGAAAGTCGTGCCCCACTTTGTTGGAAGTGATGACCGTCTTGATCACGACTTCCTCTCCCGGAGCAACGGTCTCCGGCATCTTGAGTTCCACCGTCACCACCGGGCCTTGAGCCCACTTGTCTGCGATCTCTGGGATCTCGAAGTTGCCCTGGAGCCAGGCCCTCGTCATTTCGACATGCTTCTCCCACCCGGGGAGTTTCAGCATTTGCGGCATCATCTGATTGGCTGCGATGAATCGGTGGCTACGATGTTTTCCATCGCTCGGCGAGCGGTTGTAATCGGCGTCGTCTCCTGCTGCAGGGTCATGGGAATCGACCAGCGGCATATGGCACTCCCTGCATTCGATTGTACGGGTGGGTTCCTCAGGGTGGTTCCAGTGGCTCATACGCCAGTTGTCAAACTGGTTCTGGAGTTGAACCCAGCCGACGTTGTTGATCTCCTCGTCGATGAACTGTTTGTGACAAGCGGCGCAGTATTCGGGTGCCTTGAAAAGGTGCTTACTCAGCCGATTTACATGCTCTCTTGGATAAGAGCGGATCAGAAAGTCGCGGAAGAACCTGAGTCCCTCGTTTTCAGTCGTTACGTACTCGAGTTCGAACATGTAGCGGGGTGGGTTGGTGACGACGTACTGTGCGTTGCCTTTGAGGTCGGTTTCGCGCACGGCGTGACAGGAAAGACACGAGATTCCCTCCTGATATCCCTGGATTCCTGTGAGCTGATCAATGTCGGTGAAGATATTCTTGGTTCCGGAGAATAGCGAGATCGGGTCGTGACACCCTCCACAATACCGAGTTGACTCGGGACCATTCTGTTGCGCCATGGTCAATTGGATCTTCTGGAACGCGATGTCCATGGCCGAGTAGCGGTGAGCACTCGTTTTCCACTCATCAACGATCTCCACGTGGCATCCTGCAGTTCCGCACGACTCGGACCCTGCCAACACCCTGGCGTCAAAGGCACCGCCAGTTTCCGTGTTGGCAAGACTGGGGGCAAAAGGACGGTCCTCTCCATACTTGTAACTGTAGTCCGGATCGAATTCGTTGTTCAGCTGGACGGGGTCATAGGCAAAAAGGCCCAACAGAATGAGGGCAAACATCAGAGCCGTCGAGATCGCAACTCCCAAGGCGTAGGTTCTGGCCGCAGCGGTCAGTGCTGCCACCGCCTTCGAGACCCGGAAACTCTTCAATACCAGTACAATGTGCGGAAGCACAAAGGTGAGCACTGCAAGAGTACTCAGGATGTGAACCGTATCCCAGAAGTAGCTGATTCTGGTGCCGAAAGCGGCTTGAAACGTCAAGATCAACCCGGAGATCAGGCACACAAAGGTGGACAGCGTTCCCAGGTAGCCCAGGAACTTCACGTGAGTGAGCAACTTCCGGCGGTAGATCCACCAGTGCCGGCCCAGATAGTAAGAGCAGGGTATCAGGTAGAGCAGGCCGACCACAGTATGGCCGAGGACCATAACCTGGTTCGAGATACTGAATGGAAGCAGCCAGATACTGAAGCCGGTGACTAATTCGAAAAGAATGAAACCGCCGGTCCAAGCAGCTAACTTGGATCGCCATTCCGTAGCCCGTTCGGATTGCCCAGTCCCATTACTGTGCATGGATCAAACTCCTCGTGAACATGCATGAAGTCTAAACTCTTGAGCCCCAATTTACAAGTTGCTCAACCTGCTCGGATGGAGGCGATGGTTTCTGTCACGGTCGAGAAACAAGAACGAAAGCGACGTGAGAGCTGGTCGAATGCCCTCTCAGGGCAGCGCCTGATCTGTCTTCCGCTGGGGGATTTCCCACCAAGGACACAAAGGGAAGAAGTAGTTTAGCTTATGCATGGCGTCGGGAGAAGGAGGGTGACCTTCCAGGTCGTCATGACCCGTTTCATGACAAGCAGGATGCTTATCTTCCGGGAGGATGGCCTTCCAGGTCGTCATGACCCGTTTCATGACAAGCAGGATGC
>JAUVSF010000136.1 GCA_030597245.1 Acidobacteriota bacterium | reverse complement strand
GGGCCCCGGGGCGTGGGTTTAATCACAAAGAATTCTTGGTGCTTTAGTGATTTGGTGGTTAATCTCGCCAAAACCCAAGCTCGAAGCCGTAAGCGGCCACAGAGTTTCCCCACAGCGCGAATACCTCGGTGTCCTCCCTCCACTTGACATATCATCGTAGTTTATGTTCTTTTGTAATTATGGAAATATGGAACTACGAGATCTTCCAGTTACATGCGGATTACTGTAAGATGCTCGCCAACCCCAAACGTCTGATGATCCTGGCCTTACTCAGCCGGAAAGAGAGGAGCGTCGGGGAAATTGCCGATTGTCTCGATACCCCTCTTCCCACGACAAGTCAGCATTTGACGGCACTGCGACACAAGCACATCGTGGAAGCACGGAAGGAAGGGCAGACCGTGTACTACAGCATCACCGATCCTCGGCTGATGGAGGCCTGTATCCTGATTCGCTCGGTGCTTTTGGACGGGATGAAGAAACGCGGTGAGATTGCCAGGGAAATCGAAGTCGATCCCATGGGAGTTGTGGTTGGATGAACGGTTGCAAAGGTTTTTTTTGGATCATTACTTTGGTAATTGCGAAAGTTCTATAGCATGAAAGTACGAAACCACCATGCCTTTGTTAAACAGGGCAACCGGGCTGAAATACCGCACCGGTCCGGATCGCAACGAAAGGAGAATTCTCGGTGAACGAACAAGAGCTCAAAGCACTCAACGTGGACAAGGTCGTAGATGCCCGGGGGACTGCATGTCCCGGGCCGCTGCTGGACGCAAAGCGCGGCATGGCCAAAGTACCGAAGAACGGCGGGGTCCTGGAAGTCCTTTCCTCCGATGAGGGTACCAACGATGATATTCCCCTCTGGGCCAACAAGGTGAAGCATGAGTATTTGGGAAATATCGAAGAAGCCGGATACTGGAGGCTTTTCGTGCGGAGGGGAAAACGGTGAGCTCCTCAGGAGACGGGGATGCCAAGGCCCCCAGGATCCTTGCTTTCTCCACCATCAACATCTCGGACCCGGGAATCGATCTCGCCGGAAGCGCCCACATGGACTACTCCGCCTCGGTGCTGACCCTTCCCGTCCCCTGCTCGAGCGGCATCAAACCGGGCTGGATACTGCACGGACTCGAAGCCGGTTTCGACGGGGTCTTTATTGCCGCGGACGGAACAGACTGCGCCTATCTCCAGGATTGTACCGACCGCACCGGCAAAGTGGTGGCGTGGGCCCAAGAGTTGCTCGTAGAGAACGGGCATGATCCCCGCCGGCTGAAAATGGCTGCCATCTGTTCGGTCTGCGCTGAGTCGTTTGTGTCGCACGTCGAGAAATTCCAGAAGATGTTGGCCGAACTCAGCGCTACGTGAAAGGACAGATTACATGGATTACGACCACCTGATCGTTGGCGGCGGCATCGCAGGAATGGAGTCCGCTTTAACCCTGGGTGACATGGGGTACAAGGTACTCCTTGTCGAAAAGGGGCCGAGCATCGGTGGGAAGATGGTCCTCCTGAGTAAAGTCTTTCCGACTCTCGACTGCGCGAGCTGCATTTCAACACCCAAGATGGCCGCCACGGTACATCATCCCAATGTCACCGTGCTCACCAACAGTGAAGTAGAAGAGATCAGGAAAAGAGAAGACGGCTCGTTCCGAATCCGGTTCCAGCGGAAGACGACGTTTGTGGACCCCGCCGCATGCACCGGCTGCGGCGAATGTGAAGTCGTCTGTACCGTCCCGATCGCCGACGAGTTCAACTTCAACCTGATCGCCCGGCGAGCTGCGCACATTCCCTTTCCGCAGGCGGTGCCCAAGAAAGCGAAGATGGACCTTCGAGGCTCGTCTCCTTGTTCCGGCATCTGTCCGGCGGGAGTCAAAGCACATGGCTACATCTCACTGGTACGAGCCGGCAGATTCGAAGAGGCGTTCCATTTACATATGGAGGATGCACCTCTACCCGGTAGCCTTGCACGAGCCTGCTACGCTCCTTGTGAGGATGTCTGTACCCGGGGTGAGCTCGAGGGAACGGTGGCCATTCGTCAGATCAAGCGGTTCATGACCGATCGCTATTACGAGGCCCATCCGGAGCCGGAGTACGGTCCGCCGGAGAACCTGCTCGACGGGAAGGTGGCTGTGGTTGGTTCCGGCCCCGCCGGTCTTTCGACCGCCTACCATCTGGCCAAGAGCGGCTACCGAATAACTGTTTTCGAGTCAGCGCCCGAGGCCGGCGGGATGTTGAGGTACGGGATTCCTGACTATCGCTTGCCCGGGGATGTTGTCGATCGAGACATCAAGAACATCACCGCCCTCGGAGTGGAGATTCAGACCGGAGCCCGTATCGAGTCCATAGGGTCATTGAAAAAGCAGGGATTCGATGCCGTCTTTCTTGCCATGGGCACCGGCGAGGGCTGGAAGATGGGAGTTCCGGGTGAGGATCTCGCGGGTGTGATCGACTGTATGACGTTCCTGCGAGGAACCTGCACCGGTCAGATTCCCGACCTGAACGGAAAAACCGTAGTGGTGGTCGGCGGGGGCAACTCAGCCATCGATCCGGCGCGTGTCGCGGTTCGGCTCGGCGCCGCAAGAGTTATCATCATGTACCGGCGGAGCCGCGCCGAAATGCCGGCTCATGACTGGGAAGTGCAGGCGGCGCTGGATGAAGGGGTGGAGCTCCAGATTCTCAGGAATCCCACGCGTTTCATGGGAGGGAACGGACGTTTGTCGAAGCTGGAGTTTCTCTCCATGGAGCTGGGCGAACCTGATTCCAGCGGCAGGCGGCGACCGATTCCCGTCGAAGGTTCGGAGTCCATCATGGCTGCGGACATGGTCATTTTGGCCATCGGTCTCAGACCGGCCACCTCGCTGTTTTTTGGCGAACTCGAGACGAACCGGAACGAGACCGTCAAGGTAGACGAAGAAACACTCGAGACATCCATGCCGTCCGTCTTTTCGGGAGGTGATGTGGTCAGCGGCCCCGCCTCCATCGTGGAAGCCATCGGCCAGGGTAAGCGGGCGGCGTTCTACATTGATCGGTACCTTCGAGGGGAGTCCCTCGCAGGTATCGTCTTCGATGAGCGACTCCCGATTGTGGACCAGCACTCTGTTATCCAACGCGAGAGCATTTCAAAACGTGCACCCATCCGTGCCCGGGAACTCTCAATCGCCGAGCGTGTCAAGAGCTTGGCGGAAGTGGAAAGCTGCTTGAGCGAGGAGGAGGCTCGTTCCAATGCCAACCGATGTCTGGATTGCGCCGGTTGCTCGGAGTGCCACGAGTGCGTGAATGTCTGTCCCGCCGACGCGATCCATTTTGATATGCGGAGCGAGGAGCAGACCGTGGAGGCCAAATCGGTCATCCTTTCGACCGGCTTCAAGCTTTTCGACCCCCATGGCAAGCCTCAATACGGTTTCGGCCGGTTTCCCAACGTCATCACGGCGATGCAGATGGATCGGCTGGTCTCTCCTACCAAGCCCTTCAATCACACGCTCCGGCCTTCCGACGGGAAACAGCCGGATAACATCGCCTTCGTGCTCTGCGCCGGGTCTCGGGACTGCTCCGTTGACAATCCTTTGTGCTCACGCGTGTGCTGTATGTACTCGATCAAACAGGCGCAGCTGATCATGGGAGCCCTCCCTATTGCAGACGTCACGATTTACTACCTGGACATTCGTGCGTTTGGCAAAGGTTATGACGAGTTCTTCGAACAGGCTAAGGGCATGGGAGTGTATTTCGTCAAGGGGAAAATCGCTCGGATCGAGGAAACTGAAGACTCCAACCTCGTCCTCTTCTATGAGGACATTGAAGGTGGGGAGGGAACTCAACAGGCGGAGCACGATCTGGTGGTCCTGTCCGTGGGGTTGATGCCGAATACTGATGCTTTCCGGCTTTTCGAGAGTGGGGACCTCGCCGCTGATCCCTACGCCTGGATCAAGGAAATAGACGAGAACCTCTATCCTGCTCGAACCAGCATCGACGGGGTCTTTGCTGCCGGCTCATCCTCGGCGGCCAGGGACATTCCAGACACCATCGTGCACGCCGGTGCTGCAGCGGCACAGGCCGCGGCTTTTGTGGAAGGAAGGGGAGCGAAGTGGTGAAGGAGAGAAGAATCGGCGTTTTCATCTGTCACTGTGGCGGGAATATTTCCGATTACGTCGAAGTGGAGAAGGTTCGGAAAGAGATAGAGAACGAGCCGGGTGTTGTGCTAGCCAGGACCCAGATGTTCTCATGCTCCGACGCGGCCCAGGAGGAGATGATCTCCGACATCCAGAATGAAAATCTCGACGGTATCGTTGTCGCCTCCTGTTCGCCCAAGCTGCACCTCCATACTTTCCGGGCCATGTCGGTCCGAGCGGGGCTCAACCCGTACCAATACGTTCAGTCGAATATCAGGGAACAGTGTTCCTGGGCGCACCGGGATTCCAAGCCTTTTGCCAGCGATAAAGCCGTTCGCCTCGTTCGAGCTGGGATCGCCAAAGCGCGTCTCAGTGCGGCTTTGACCACGATGCGGGTCGAGACGACTCCCAAAGTGCTCGTGGTGGGAGCGGGCGTGGCGGGACTCAGCGCGGCTCTCGCATTGTCCGATATCGGCCTTCCTGTCTTCGTTGTCGAGAAAGCGGAGGAAGTCGGCGGCTGGACCAGGAAATGGGGAGATATGTTCCCTCACGGGAACGGCTCCAACCTGATAGGCGAGCTGCATGAAAAGGTGAAACAGCGAGAGGACATCACCTTGTTTACTCAGGCCGAGCTGGTGGAGAAGAACGGCAGCATGGGTAGTTTCACCGTTAAGGTGCAGGTCGAGGATGGAAGCACCGTTTCTCTCGAAGTGGGGGCGATCATCGTGGCTACCGGGTTCGACACTTACCAACCGGAAGACGGAGAGTTCGGCCACGGCCATGAGTGTGTGGTCACTTTACCCGAGGTCAAGGAACTGCTCGCGAAGGATGACGGCTCATTGACCGTCGATGGTCGTCGAGTCGAAAACATCGCCTATATCTATTGCGTGGGAAGTCGGCAACCCGAAGATTCCGCGGCGGAGAGCCCAAACCTCTATTGTTCCCGTTACTGCTGCTCGGCCGCTGTGCATACGGCTATCCAGGTCCAGGATCGAAACCCCGGGGTCCATCAGTTCCACCTTTATCGCGACATGCGGACTTATGGTAAGAACGAGATCCTGTACGAGGAAGCGAGCCGAAAGGGATCGATGTTCATTCGATTCGAGGCAGAGGACCCCCCTGAATTCGTGATCGACGAGGGTCTGCCCCTGGTTAAGGTAAATGGTCAACTCGACGAGGGCGAGGAGTTGGAGATTCCGGTTGATCTCGTCGTACTTGTCACCGGCATGGTCCCGCGGCAAAACAGCAAGCTTGCCGATGTGCTGAAGCTTCCTATCGGTATGGATGGGTTCTTTAACGAGATTCACCCGAAACTCAGGCCTGTGGAGACGGTGATCGACGGCGTTTTCATTTCCGGTACATGTCAAGGGCCAAAAACTCTTGCTGAGAGCGTGGCATCCTCGTTGTCTGCGGTGTCCAAGAGTGCCGGGTTGGTGAAGAAAGGCTATGTGGATCTCGAGCCTTACATTGCCGCCATCGATTCAGATCGGTGTTTGTGGTGCGGCGAGTGCCAGGCGGCTTGTCCGTACGGGGCTATAGAGAAAGACACCGTAAACGGTAAGGAAGTCGCACGCATCATCTCATCCTTGTGTAAAGGGGGAGGTGCCTGTGTTCCGGTTTGTCCGGAAAGCGCGATTGAGGTCAAGGGTTACTCCGATGCAGAGGTCGGGGCGATTATCGATGCGCTGGTCGAGGAGGCAGTACTCGCGAAATAGCCGGCCGACCCGGAGATGTGGAACTGGGCGAACCGTGGATTCATTCGCCGATTGGAAGGAAGCCGTTCGATGAAAAGACGTAAGGTGCATGGACGAGCAGCAAGAATGGAAGACGAAAAGGTGGCCGAGGTGCGCACGGTTGCTATGTTTCGGAGGAAGACAGCAAAACCGGTGGGAATCAGCCATGGCTAGAGTCAACTCAGAGTTCATCGACGAAATCAGGCAATCGGATAGCTTCGACGCTTCCGCTTGTATGCATTGCGGGCAGTGCACCGCCATTTGCCCCATGGGGCTCGACCTTCTTCCGCGCCGGCTTTTTTTCTACGTCGGGGCCGGGCTGGAGGACAAGGTTATCGAGAACCGGGAGACCATCTTTTCCTGTCTGCTCTGCAAATTGTGTGAGGAGAACTGCCCCCGTGGGGTGAACATTGCCGACGACGTGAGGTTCCTGCGCAACTACATCAACCGGAAGGTCCACAAACTCGCAAGGAATTGAGCTATGCCTCTACCAACATCAACCCTTCTCGGATTTATGGCAGACAACCTCGAGAAGAGAAACAGCGTGATGCCGTTGTCGTCGCACAGGATGACCCAATGGGCGGCGGGTTTGGACCTCCCCCAGGGGGGCGAAAGCATACTCTATACCGGGCATATGTACCAGATGATTCCTGCCCTCGAGTACGTCGAACAGATGACTTCAAGGTTCGAAGACCATTGGATGGGAAAACTGTTCCCTGTTGGCCGGGTATTGAACAAGTACTTCAATCTCTCCTGGTTCCTTTCCCGAGTCCGGCGAGAAGAACAGAGGCGATACGATGAATACCTGCGAAACATCGTACGACTGCTCCGGACGGCCGGCGTCGGGGAGTTTGGCTATCTGTACGGAGAGGAGCTCTACACAGGGGCCCTGGTTCACGATCTGGGGTTGGACGACGTTTTCGAAGAGCACGTGCACAAGGTCTACAAGATCCTCGTGAAACATGGTGTCAAGCGGGTCATTACCGTGGATCCGCACACCACCGACATGTTGAGGAACGTCTACCCAAAGATCATTCCCGAATACGGACTCGAGGTGAAGAGCTATTTGCAGGTGCTTCGCGAACTGGACCAAAAGCCGACGAGCCGCCTCGAATCAGATATCGTGATGCACGACTCGTGCGTCTACGCGCGCTATCTGGACACGGTCGAAGAGCCCCGGGGCCTGCTCGAAAAGGCCGGCGCCACCATCCTCGAGCCGGAGCAATCCGGCAAGCTGACGTTTTGCTGCGGTGGCCCCGTCGAATCCCTGTTCCCGGGCAAAGCCCGTGAAATAGCGGGTAGGCGAATTGAGCAGTTGGCAGCTGCGGGTCGCGATGTCGTGACCATGTGCCCGATTTGTCTGCTCAATCTCAGGAATGCAGCCAAAGGGAACGGCACTTCCGTTAGAGACATTTCCGGGTATTTGATGAAGGCTTACGGTGGGTTGGAAGTGAGCTCAGGCGATATCGTCGAAGAGGACTGATCGGATGGACGGATTATCTCGAGGATCTATTTACTTGCCAGGGAGGTAGCCTGATGGAAACCGAGCGTAAACGCGGTCTCGCCGAAGTACTGCGAGACGAGATGGTGATGAAAGACAAGATCGTCGCTTTGCTTCGGAAGGAGCCGAAAACGATCTCCGAGATTGCCGATGCCCTGGGATGTCCGAGCCATGAAACCATGCTCTGGGTCATGGCGATGTGGCGGTATGGCACCGTGGTGGAGGTCGAGAAGGCTCGAACCGAGGAATATTTCCGCTATAAGCTGAGCCCGGAGTACTCGTGAGAGAGATGTTGTCGTGGGCACGCGGCCGGGGCTGTGGCCCGCTTCATCTCAGGGGCCACAGGCGAGACATCAAACTTCAAAGAAGCTGTTGTAAGTACCGTGCAATCTTGTGAGCTAAGCAAATACCTAACCAAGGAGTAAACTGCGATGAGTGAGTCCGAAGTCGAGAAAACTGAGAAGATAGTCATCTTTGCTACCCACGGACCTGAGGATCCGGAACGAGCATCATTCCCGTTTGTAATGGGCAACGCTGCCCTGGCGATGGACGTCCAGGTAACGGTCGTTCTCCAGGGTGTCGGCGTCATCCTGGCTAAGAAAGGTTGCTACGAGCACGTTTTCGCCGCCGGATTGCCGCCTCTAAAGAAACTCGTAGATGATTTCGTCAGCCTGGGAGGCAGGATTCTGGTCTGCATACCCTGCATCAAGGAGCGTGAGATCGAACCAGACATGCTGGTGGATGAAGCGGAAATCACCGCTTCAGGCAAGGTGGTTCTCGAGGCCCTTGAAGCGAATGCCACGTTGAATTACTGACGAGGAGCACTGCTTAAGGATGGATATAAGGTACGAACCGATCGGGTTTGTGTGCAGCCCCTTTAAGAACTTAACGGAGATGCCCATCCAACCCCGTGGAGCGGCTGAAGTTCAGGGCACTATCGAAATCCTTCCGGAGTTCGAGGAGGGATTGAAAGACCTGGAAGGCTTCTCTCATATTATCCTGCTGTATCACTTCCACCGAGCCCGAGAACCCAGGTTAGTCGTAACCCCTTTTTTGGATTCAGAGCAGCACGGCATCTTTGCCACCAGGGCGCCAACTCGACCAAACCCGATCGGGTTATCGATAGTGAGTCTTTTGAAGCGTGAGGGAAGCACCCTGCACATCGCAAATGTAGACGTTGTTGACGGAACTCCCTTGCTGGATATCAAGCCTTACGTTTCGGAGTTCGACAAGCCGGAAGCGGATCGGTTTGGGTGGCTGGAAAACAGTATGGATCAAGTTCAGGGCAAAAAGTCAGATGACCGATTTCGATGATCCGAGTAGTGCGATTAAAAGAGCTTGAGCACACCGCCAAGGCGTCGAGTGCTTGTATACAAAACCGATAGTTAACCCGAGCTTACGGAAGGAGTCTGAGATGGGTGTTAGCGTAGTCGTGATAGGAGGTGGCCCCGCAGGTGTGGAAGCAGCTCGCGCAGCGGCTTCTGCTGGGGCAGTAGTCACCGTAGTATCTGACGGAGCCATTGGTGGCAGGGCGGGTTGGCATAGCCTGCTGCCCAGCAAAGTCTGGCTGAATGCGGCCGATCTTCTCAGCGAGTTCTCACGTGCACCGGAGCTTGGAATCGAGAGCCCGGGTAGTCCGACGATCGAGGCGTCCTCTATTCTAAAGAGGATCACCTCTGTGGCCGAAAGCTGGAGCCAAGATCAGGAGCAGTCCCTCAGAGACCTGGGGGTTGACATTGTTGAGGGATTCTCCTCGTTTGCGTCAGATCGCGAGATTCTGGTCCAGAACAGCAAACAGGAGGTGACAACCCGGCTGAGAGGTGACGCTTTTATTGTCGCTACTGGTTCGATACCTCAATTCACTCCAGGTTTGAAACCTGATGGGAAGCGAATAATTGCCCCACGCTTGGTCCGCCGGCTCAACACTATTCCTCCCAGCGTGATCGTCATTGGGGCGGGAGCGACTGGAGCGGAGTTCGTTTCGCTCTTTAGTTACTTGGGAACACAAGTGACCTGGATTGTGGACGAGTACGGTATCCTGCCCAACTTTGACAGGGAGGCTGGTGAAACTTTCCGCGGGTTCATGGAGAAACGAGGCGTTCGAGTAGTCGAACCAACGACAGCAAAGCATATCGACTCAGGAGAAGACGGAGTTACGGTTCACCTCTCGTCCGGAGATTCTTGTCGAGCTGCTATGGCCTTTGTGGCGATCGGAAGAATTCCCGATCTGGATCGCCTGAACCTCGATGCTGCAGGCTTGAAAGGCGAGGCGGGAGGTTCACTGGAAATTGACCCATACGGAAGAACTGCAAAGCGGTGGATCTATCTGGTCGGCGATGCGTCTGGAGCCCCTATGGTTGCGAATCGGGCAATGGCGCAAGCGTGGATAGCAGGGCGCAATGCTGCAGGTGCCAAAGTCGGGCCATACATCCCTGAAACTATTGTCCACGCCGTGTACAGCTGTCCGGAAGTGGCCCAGGTGGGCAATTTGAGCAGCGCACACAAAGGCACAGTACCCTACGAGAGATTGCTGAAATCGCGGCTTTCTGATCACCAGGGCTTTCTCAAACTTGGCTACGACGAGGATGGGAAGATAACGGGAGGGGTTGCAGTTG
>JAUVSF010000470.1 GCA_030597245.1 Acidobacteriota bacterium | reverse complement strand
GCAGGATTCGAACCTGCGGCCTCCGGTTTCGTAGACCGGCGCTCTATCCAACTGAGCTACGAGCGCGTGCTTGATTCTAAGGGACTTACAGTCCTGGCTGCTTGACCGGAATCACTGATTGTAACCGAATTTGTAACCATTTCATTCAACAGTTCCGCTGCGCTTTTCAAGTCGTGTTCACTAACGATGTTGTAGCCTTCAAAAACACTCCGCGTCCTGTGACCTGATAACTGCATGGCAACTCGTTCGGGAATTCCAGCCCTTACAAGGTTTCTCACTGCCGTCCTTCGGAGATCGTGAGGTATCCGAACGGCAACGCCAGCCTTCATGCAAGCCGTGGCCCAGGCCTCGCGGAAGTCTCCAATCTTCTGACCGTTTTTGTGAAAAACCCAGGGGCGAATAATACCACGATTCCTTTCGATCTGAGTCGTGTACTCTCTCTGCTCCTCTACTCAAACGCTTCGGGCCATTCTCTTGACGTGTGGTACACGCTCAGAATATGGATTTCCAGCTTCTTAATGCGATATGGCACGATATACGGCAAGTCATAAATGACTAGCTCGTATGTGCCGCGCACACGCCCCATTCGACCTATCTTCGGAGGCTCTTTGAGTTGACTGACAGCAATCCCTATCCGCTGCGAAACTTCAAAAGCCACTCGCGGATTGTCCTTTGCAATATAGTCCTGAATACTGTCCAGCGCGGCGGCGGCCGGTTCGGTCCAACGAATACGCACAATCAGGAGTTTTCGTATTTATTGAATATTCGAGCCATATCAGCGTCACTGGCAAAGCGGCCTTCTTCGGCGGCCTTGATGCCCACTTTGACGCGTTCGTCCTGCCAAGCATGCAATTCCAGAAGCTGGTCTATCGCCTGATTGACCACGTAATTGCGCGATCTGTCCTGCTGTTTCGCAATTCTGTCCAATTGCTTGACCTTTTTGCTGTCCGCCCGGACGCTAAATGCCTCTGTTCCCATCGCTGTGTCATCTTGTCAGTTCATGACGGTTCATAGTGATTACACTGTAATCATAGCACAGATTAAATGTTTCCGAAGAAAATGTGACCTCCGGATTCTCGAGGAGACCGGAATTATAAACATGGGCACAAGTTCCCGAATAAGTTCCGGCCTCCTCGTTCTACACCAACTCCTGATAGGTCTCTGCAATGGCGGCGATCCCTTCCGTGTTCTCCTCAGGCGTGAAGAAAGGAAAGGTCAGCCGGAAGAAGGCTGCTCCCGTCTCACGGACGTACTGTTCCTTGTATCCGGGCGCATATACCTGTGGAGGTGCTAACACTACTCCACGTGTTTTCAAGGCTTCGATGAACTTTGGCTCGTCCGTAATTCCCTCGAGCGAAATACCGACGAAAAAGCCGCCGGTCAGTTCGGGAGCACTCGAATTCGGCAAATAGGTCTTCAGGGCCTGGTTTGTAGCCTCCATCCTCGGTCCGTAAAGATCGCTCAGCGAGCGCAAATGTTCGTCATAAAAGCCGGAATCGATCAAGGAGTGAATCGCTGCTTGAGTGGGATAATTTGGGTTAAGGCGCGTGTTGGCCACCACAGGAGTCATTCTCTGGAGTACCTTCTCGGGGAAAATTCCGAAACCACATTTCGCCCCGGGTGAAAGCGTCTTGGTGAAGGAACCCACCAGAGAGGCGGTTTCAGGAAACTTGTCCAGCTTGAACAACTTGTTAGCGACACCGTCGTATCGGAGTTCGTAGTAGGCAACATCCAGGACGTGCAGGACGCCCCGGTCGGCACACAACTTCGATGCGGCCTCGAGGTTGTCCATGGAGGTAGTGAGCCCAACCGGATTATGGTGGTAGGCAATCTGGTAGAAGACCGAAATGTCATTTGCGTCGAGCGCACTTTCCAGAGCTTCGAGATCGACCCCGTCAACTGTCAGAGGAACGCCGACTGCCTGATGGTCAAGCCGTGCGATGTCGGAAAGCACGCGGTCATACGTCAACGCTTCAGTTGCGATCCGGCTGCCTCTCGGGAAGGATTTCAAGAGCAGCGAGAATGTCTCCATCCCACCGTTGCTGCAGATGACTCTCTTCGAGGGTTCCCCCTCGACCTGAAAGCGCTTCGCCAAGATTGCCTTCAAAGGAAGAAACCCGTTGAAATCAGTCAAACCGGCAGTCTGATATTGAACCAGTTTCGCGCCGTATTTCTGTAAATTGTTCGTGTATTCTCTCGAGAAAGCTTCTGCTATCGGAACGAGGGCCTCATTGGCTGGAACTCCCCGCAAAAAGTTGACCTGTGTCATCATTCCTCCTTATCGGTTACGTTGTTTCGGACGTATCAAAATCCACTCTTCCTAATTCTCCAATTTTTTCCGTTTGAACTCCAGTGTTGGGAGCTTGGCCTTTGAGCGCGCGATGCCACTTGAGGGGTGAAACGGGCAGCAATGTAGTGACTTCTTAGGTACACTAACGAGGAATTATTTGGTTCTTCATCGATCAACCGTGCTCGAGGCAGGGCTAGCGGAGGAAATCATGAAAACAACCGGGATCTTGCGGGTCAGCCTAATTCTTTTCAGTATGGTTCTTCCTACGACCGCGCACGGCAACGACACGGAGACTTTGAGCATGGGTGTGGCCCGGCTGGATATTACGCCAAACCAACCTGTTCGACTGGCCGGATATGGCTCCCGGAAGGAGATGTCGACCGGCATCCACGACAGGCTCTATGTTCGGGTGGTCGCTTTCGAACAGGGAATGAAACGGCTGGTTCTTGTTTCTACCGACAACCTGGGATTCTACTCCGGCACGTTCCCTTACATGCTGGACGCGATCAAGGCTGAGTTTGGAATAGCCCCGGAGGAAATCCTCCTTTCTGCCATACATACGCACAGCGCTCCCACCCTGACGTTGGATGCCGAGAAGGTACACCCAAATAACGTTCGCTATACAGAGTTCCTGCGGGGGCGCATCATCGAAGGCATCCGGACGGCGATGAGCGATCTCCAGCCGGTGCAGGTTGGAGTGGGCAGAGGCTCCGGTGCGGCGGGTGTGAACCGTCGAGAAGAGCGGCCGAACGGGACGATCGTGCTGGGCAGGAACCCTTCCGGGCCTCATGACAGGGAAGTACTGGTCATGAGTTTTCAGGATCCAGGCGGAGGGCGATCTCGCGGGCTGCTGTACAATTACGCCACCCATGCGACTTCCCTGGGCGGGGCCAACCTTCAGATCAGCGGCGATTTGATCGGGATTGCAAGTGACCTGTTAGAGAGTTGGCAGCAGGGGACAACGGTCGCGGCCGCATTCGTTGGAGCTTCCGGCGATATCGACCCCTGGTACAGGGTCCTTCCCGGATTCAAGACAGAGAATGGGTGGATTCCCGAGACGGAACTCCTGGGCCGTCTCCTTGCGGTCGAGGTTGCACATGTTTTGGAGAGGATCGACTCATACGGCTCCGGTGCGACCCTGGATTCGATGAGCAAGACGCTTTTGCTGCCGGGTAAGAAGCGGGGTACAAGGGTCGTTGAGGATGGCGAGGAGATTCCGCCGGTTCCCCTGCGCCTGAGCGCAGCCCGAATCGGGGAGATCGGAATCCTCGGGATCGATGCAGAGGTCCTCACGGAAGTCGGGTTGGCCATCAAACAGGGCTCTCCATTCGCGCACACGTTTATTGTCACTCACTGCAACGGAGCCCAGGGATACCTTCCACCCCAACACCTTTATAAAGAAGGCGGTTATGAGATCGAGACGAGTCCCTTCGCACCGGGGGCCGGCGAGATTGCTGTGAAGGAAGCGTTAGGTCTTCTCTACGAGCTGGCAGGGTCGCAATCTCAACAGTAGAAGCCCTGTGCGGGCTCCGTATCGCACAAGAAAGCAGGTGTGGAGGAAGATAAGCTTCCAGCTTGTCCCGCCGGTACGTAGTAGTTTGGTGACGACCTGGAAGGTCATCCTCCTTCCAGTTCCGCATCATCCAGGATAGAACTTCACGACGGAAGATAAGCTTCCAGCTTGTCACGCCGGTACGTAGTAGTTTGGTGACGACCTGGAAGGTCATCCTCCTCCCAGTTCCGCATCATCCAGGATAGAACTTCACGACGGAAGATAAGCTTCCAGCTTGTCACGTTGGTACGTAGTAGTTTGGTGACGACCTGGAAGGTCATCTTCCTCCCAGTTCCGCATCATCCAGGATGGAACTTCACGACGGAAGATGAGCTTCCAGCTGGTCACGTTGGCACGTAGTAGTTTGGTGACGACCTGGAAGGTCATCTTCCTCCCAGTTCCGCATCATCCAGGATAGAACTTCACGACGGAAGATAAGCTTCCAGCTTGTC
>JAUVSF010000586.1 GCA_030597245.1 Acidobacteriota bacterium | reverse complement strand
GTGGGTTGGAGGCAAACCCCCCGGGGGAAATTAGACCCGACAGTTAAGAGATTTACCACTAAAGCACCAAGAGCACCAAGGCTTGAGCTTTGGAGTGCGGCAGCCCTAGCTGACGCTTTCTTCAGGCAACCCAAAGGCACAGAGAACCAAAGCGGAAGCTCAGGCGTCCGCACTCCAAGGTTCGGAGGTGGTTTGAATCATCCAGCCAATGCTTACAAGACCGTTTCCCGTTCAGCAGCAGCACGTTGAGGAGAGGCAAACATTTCGGCATCACGTGCAATCGCTTTGATCAGGCTTCGAAAGATCACCTGGTGGATCGGGTAGAGGCTGTACCAGTAGACCATTCCCCAGAACCCCAAGGGAACGAACGCCGCCTCCTGAATGAGTCGTGTCCCGTCCCCCTCCGGCTTAGCCTCCCATTGGAGCCAAGCGCTCCCAGGTACTCTCATCTCCGCCCTCAGGCGAAGCAGGTGCGGTACATCCACGTGTTCGACTCGCCAGAAATCAAGGGCATCTCCTGGCAGGAGTTCGGTCGGATGTCGCCGGCCCCTTCTTAGCCCCGGACCCCCTATCAACTTGTCAATCAAACCTCGAATCTCCCAGACCCAGTCCCAGGCAAGCCACCCTCGATCGCCTCCAATGCTGGAGAAGCTCTCAAAGACTGCCTCCGGCGGCAGGTTAACGTAAATGCTTCTGACCTCCCGCATCGATCCTTCTCGATCGATATGTTGCAAGGTTAGTTGCTGGCCGAGGGCACCTGTCCACCTGGTCGTGACCGCCCTTTCTCTGATCCTCAGGAGTGCGAGTCTCACTGCTCTGCGATAGGAGACGGTCTCAACCTCGGGGAATACTCGGTTCGTTTCTCTCAAGTCGGCAACCACCGGATGGATGATTCCTTCCATCAGAGGAATTGTGAGCGATCTGGGCAATGGAGTGATCAAGCTGATCCAGAACGAAGCGAATCTGGCCGGGAAAAACGGGGGAACTATGACCATCGACCTTCTCAGCCCGCGTTCCGCTGCATAGACTTCCAACATCTCTCTGTAGGTGAGTCGATCGGACCCTACTTCAAAGATCCCCGTTTCTCGCCGATCCAACGCGAGCACCAGATACCGAAGAATCGAACGGATGGCGATCGGTTGCACCTGATGGTTTATCCAACTGGGAGCGATCATTAGCGGCAGTCGCTCGGTTAGATAACGCACCAGCTCGAACGAGGCGGAACCCGAGCCAATAATGGGTCCGGCTCTGAATTCTGTGGTGGGGAGGCCGGACCTGAAGATCTCACCCACCTCGGCCCTGCTTCTCAAGTGCTGGGACACTTTCTCAACGGATGGAAGCAGGCCCCCCAAGTAAACAAGCTGCCGCAAATGACGACCTGCGGCAAGAAAGTTCTCTGCTGCCTGCCGGTCAACTCCTCGGTAGTCCACGCTCTCCGTCATTGAATGAATCAGGTAATACGCAGCCTCCACGTCTTTAAGGGCCACTTCCAAGGATTCCCGATTTAAGACGTCACCGACCGCCACATCGACCGAATCTACCCAGCTACGCCCCAGGATTCGATTGTGATCGCGGACAAAAACCCTGACTTCGTGCCCCGCATTAAGCAAATTCGGCACGAGTCGGCCACCAATGTATCCAGTCGCTCCAG
Organism: Acidobacteriota bacterium; assembly: GCA_030597245.1. Classification (GTDB taxonomy): domain Bacteria; phylum Acidobacteriota; class UBA6911; order RPQK01; family JAPXNP01; genus JAUWTT01. The sequence continues at coordinate 1,740 of JAUVSF010000586.1, read as the reverse complement.
TTACCAAAACCCTCATAAACTTGATAGGTTGTCGCAGCTTTGGGAGAGTTGCCACAGGCGAGACACCCGTGCTGCGACCGGTAGATTGCGCAGTAGGATCTCGGGCCGACAAGCTCTCCTCAACAGTGCCCCCGATAATACCATCCTTCTCCCTCTGAACGTCTTGACGTGTCTGTTCCTGAATAGCTTCTCCGCGAGAGCCTGTTTCAGTCCTTTGATATTCGAGCTTAAGATTTGTTTCGAGTTTCGTGCTTCGAACTTCGGATTTGCCATTGTTGTATCATGCAGGCGGTCGTGGCTCTCAGGTTCGGGCCGAAGTGGGAAGTGGGGAAACAATCTTAGGCTGCAGCTGAACAAGTGGACTGTTTTCGTGATGCGTAATCTCGTGTGGTACCTGTTGGTTTTTCTTCTCATGCCCGGAGTTTCACTCGCCGAGTATTCAGAGAAATACCGTCCTTCACGTTTCAACCTTTCGGTCAATGGGGGAACCGGGCTAATGCGTACAGTTTCTCCTTACACGCTCGAATCGGGCGAGGTAGCGGCGGGTTTTTTCGTCATGAATTACGATCGCTACCCAGGTGATGTAGACTTTGTAGAGTTGCTTTTGCAGGGAGCTGTGGGGTTGCCGGGTCGAACAGAGTTCTTCTTTCGAATATCGCCGACCTTCAGAAGTAACAGTGTCGCCCAGGACCCTGTCGGCTATCCGGTGCCTCCTCTCGACCTGTTTGTGGACACATTTCCAACAAATGCTCTTCGGCCGGACCCATACTTTCTTTTCGCACAGGAGGTTCCCTACAAGACTTATTTTGTCGATGGAATCGAAATCGATCCTCCTGGCAACGGTGCGTTTGCATCATCGACGGGCGATATTGTCCTGGGATTGAAGATGAACCTGTTCTCAGAGGAACGCGGCGATCCCCTGGGCTTTGGAATTCGGGGGTATGCTGAATTCCCTACCGAGGAACCGGCCTACAACGTTTCCGACTGGCGCTCCTATGCGGGCGTTTCGGGAGAACGGGATTATGGTTTCAATCTACTTTTTTCGAAGATGCTTCGGAAGGTTGAGACCCTCCTTGATGTGGGCTACAAGAAAATCGGCGACCCGCCCCGCGCTCTCAGGATCCAATTCGTTAACTCTGCATTTGATGATCCCGAACAGTTTCTTGTTGGCGAGCCGGTCGAAGTTGGCTTGGACCTGAAGAACATTCTCTCGCTGGGGGCCGGAATGACAGTTCCCGCCTTTCACTTGAGCATGTTCCCGGTCTGGTTCATGTCGGAGTTTTCCTACGAACGATACGTAGGGAGTGGCACCAGTGTCGAACGGTTGGTACATCCCGCTGAGATGAGGCTGGGACTCCAGTCTAATCTCCCACCCTACAAGGCGATTTCATTTGGATTCGCCTGGCAGTTGACGTTTAACGACGCGGGAGATGGAGGGCTGCGCTGGAGCAACCTTGTGACACCTTCGGGTGATCAAGGGGACATCAATTTCAGTGAGCTGGTCGATCCTGCACTTTCAGAAGTGGTGCAACGGTACTTCACCGATCGAGGCGCTACCTTTTCAGAGGCCAGCAGCAAGGTCTTCTCGACGAACAACACGGCCTTTGACGAGTGGCGAAACATCTCGACCGATCCTCAAGTGATTGTGGGTCAGGGAGGTGGAGCTGCATTGTTCTTTCTTACCTGGCACATCGGCTCTGCCTGGTAAATCGTTAGGCCCGAAATCGCTTCCTGTATGCC
>JAUVSF010000607.1 GCA_030597245.1 Acidobacteriota bacterium | reverse complement strand
AGAAAACGAGGAAGTACGGTGTCAGCCTGTTCCCCACGGAGGTGATTCGATGGTCTGTGGAGGGGGCGTAGGACAAAACACTGCCGGGGCACAGGTCATACCGCCTTCCATCGGCGTTGAACACTCCCCGTCCGGAGGTGACGTACTCAATCGTAAGATAGGGGAACGCTCTACTCGAGATTCTGTAATCCGGAGCGCAAGTCTCCCGACCCGCTCACACCACGGTTAATGCTTCGCCCCGCGACGGATCCAAGTTGGGAAACAGGTATTTCCCCCTCTTGGATCTGTCGTGAAATGAAACTTGGTTGCTCAGTGGATTTCAAAACAGAAAAAAGCTAACAATATCCATCTTATCGTAAATGGTAGCCATTTTTTACTTCTGGACTCTGCACTGGATTAGGTAACCATCATAATTAAGGAATGGACTTCTTCTGGTAATCAAAGGATCCGTGGTCCTAGCTGCAGGCCAGAAACCAAGACGTAAGTAATATTTATGTCTGAGTTGTTTGACCCCCGCAAAGTCCCCCAACGAACTCTTTACACTGGGGACAGGATGCCTGCTATCGGACTGGGAACGTTCGGTTCTGATCACGTAAGCCCCGCAAGGGTCGCCGCAGCAGTAGAGGCTGCGATTCGGATTGGGTATCGCCACATTGACTGCGCCGCCGTCTACCAGAATCAGGAGGAGGTCGGCAAGGCTCTCAGTCGGGCCATGGTCAGGGGGGTTGCCCGAGGTGAGCTTTGGATTACTTCCAAGCTGTGGAACGATAAACACGCCGAAAAAGATGTGATTCCGGCTTGTCAGCAATCGCTTCTTGAGCTTCAATTGGATTTCCTGGACATGTATTTAATCCATTGGCCATTTCCCAACTTCCATCCGACCGGCTGCGACGTGGATTCGCGCAACCCGGATGCTCAACCGTACATTCATGAGAATTTCATGAAGACCTGGAGGCAAATGGAGAAGTTAGTGGATCTTGGGCTGGTAAGGAATATCGGAACCTCCAATATGACTCGGCCCAAACTGGAACTGCTGCTCCGGGATGCTGACCTGAAGCCGGCCGTGAACGAAATGGAGTTGCACCCGCACTTTCAGCAACCGGACTTTTTCGAATTTGTTCGGAGTCACAACATTGAACCTGTGGGGTTCTGTCCGATCGGGTCACCCGAGAGGCCTGTGCGAGACAGAGCGCCCGAGGACACTTCTCCCATAAAGGACCCCGTCATTGTTGAAATCGCGAGACAGCACGGAGTTCACCCGGGGGTAATTTGCGTAAAATGGGCCGAACAGCGAGGCCAGACTCCGATCCCGTTTTCTACGAATCCCCGGCATTACTATGCCAACCTCAAGAGTGTGACTGAAAATCCTCTATCACCCGAAGAGATGGATGCTATTGCCGGCTTGGACAGGAATGGTCGGCTCATAAAGGGACAGGTGTTCCTCTGGAAAGAGAATCAGAGTTGGGAAGACCTCTGGGATCTCGATGGGAAGATTGCCCAGTAGTCGGTCGTCAAGTCGGCAAGAGAAGGTGGAATTATGACTGCTTCAACAGGGACAATGAACGGGGTTGTGCTGCCCGGAGACAGCACTGCGAAGTTAAAGGTCTATCCAATACCCGAACCCTCTCACGGGGAAGTTCTCATCCGTCTGAAAGTCTCCACTATCTGCGGCTCGGATATCCGCTGTATCTATCACGAACACCTGGGAAAAGGACCGGAAGGATATCGGGGTGTTATCGCCGGGCATGAGCCTGCCGGGATCATTGACAAAGTGGGGCCAAATTGCCGTAGGTTTAAGCAGGGAGACCGAGTGATTGTTTATCACATTTCAGGGTGCGGTGTTTGCTACGACTGCAGGCGGGGCTACATGATCTCCTGCACCAGCGAGCAATATCGGCGGGCATACGGATGGCAGCGCGACGGCGGAATGGCACCGTACATGCTTGCGGAGGAGAAGGACCTCATCTTCCTTCCTGATCAACTCAGTTACGCCGATGGTGCTCAGGTGGCCTGCGGATTCGGTACAGTTTATGAAGGCCTGGAGAGAATCGGGATCAGCGGTAATGACACGGTTCTGATTACCGGACTGGGTCCGGTTGGCCTCGCCGCTGGAATGCTATCGCGTGCCCTCGGGGCCAACCGAATAATCGGGATTGACGTAGTTGACGAGCGCATAAATTTAGCCATGGAGCTTGGTCTGTGCGACGAGGTGCTGGTGTCCGGTCCGGACAATGTTGACGAGATTCGAGCGATGACAGGCGGCAGGGGTGTCGAACGTGCAGTCGACTGCTCTGCTCACCATGAAGCCCGGGCAACCGCGGTCAGAGCCACTCGAAAGTGGGGTAAGATTGTGTTTCTTGGAGAAGGTGGGACCTTCGGTCTCAATCCTTCTCCCGACATGATTCATGACCAGAAGACAATCTATGGTTCGTGGGTGACTTCAACCTGGAAGATGGAGGAATTGGTAGAACGTTTGGTGAGATGGACCGTCCATCCTGCAGATCTGATCACCCACCGTTTTTCGCTGGATGATGTGGCACAGGCTTATGCCCTGATGTCTTCCGGAAAATGTGGCAAGGTCGCCGTTTGTTTCGATGAAGAACTGGGAGCCTAAACCTGACGACTCAAGTAGATATCATGAACAGTCAAGCTGAACCCCCTTACAGGTCTCGTCAATCGAGGGTTATTCCACCGGAGTATCTCCTTCCCTTTATTCTGGTAACAAGCCTTTTCGCCCTGTGGGGTTTTGCCAACGACATCACTAATCCTCTGGTTAAGGCTTTTAAGGAGATTTTTCTGATCTCCAACACCCAAAGCGCTTGGATACAGTTTTCCTTTTACGGTGGATACGCGACGATGGCGACTACGGCCGCTTTGGTGATTCGGAAGTACTCTTTCAAGACGGGTATCTTGCTCGGCCTGGCCCTCTATGCCGCCGGTGCCCGGCGGTTCATTCCAGCCAGCATCAACATGGAGTTCTGGCTGTTCTGCGCTGCCCTTGACATTTGGACTGGCGGCCGCGCGTTTCTCGAAACGAGCGCCAATCCCTACATTCTGTCCATGGGTTCGCAGCAGACGGCAACCCGGCGTCTCAACCTCGCCCAGGCATTCAATCCCATTGGGTCGTTAATTGGCATGGTCGT
>JAUVSF010000386.1 GCA_030597245.1 Acidobacteriota bacterium | reverse complement strand
GGTAATACGCTACTGGACGAGTCTTAATCCTGTTTAATCAACAGGTTAGGAGATTTCTATTCCAATTCTGCCGTAAACTCGCGCTAGTTCTCGGGGTTCTGCTAGCCATGGGAGTGTCTTTACTGGGAGTGATGTTAGGGGTAGGGCGTGTGTTGTGGGTGGCGTGGTTCTGGTGGATTCTGATACCGGTAGTGGGTTTTCTACTGGGGAGTTGGTTAGGTTTGATAGCGGGTTTGCTGGCGGACGTGGTGATCTTGTTTGTGACTTCCAAGGGCGAAGGGCCCCCTTGAGGGACTCCTGGATCTGAAAAGTTTTCACCACGCATTAACACGCTTTAAGTAGAATTGTATCTGTCGGCCTGGATAGCCTTCCGGAGGCGAAAGGGCTGGTACCACCACCAACCCGTCCGGGCCTCATTGAATGGTGTTTGCCTAAGGTGGGGGTGATGAAACCAAGCCACGGTTTTGATGAATTCATCGACTCGTTAATAAGGGAACTCAATCGCTTGTCTTCACAAGTTCGATTCAGTTTCGGCGTCCAGCCGGAACTCGATAAGCAAGGAAAGCCTTTGCCCCCCAAGCTCGATAAGCAGGGGAAGCCTCAAAGCAGAGTGAAATCCGTGCAGACCGGGCTTTATCTCACTCGGGAACAGTGGGCCGAAGAGAAGCGCCGCAGGGAGATAGAGGGGAAACACTACAGAGCGATGGAGAGGGACCACCTGGAGAAGGATCAGCCTGACAATCAGATGGACGCTGAAACTGAGCCGCCTCCAGAGCCTTCAATTTGGGGAAGTTTTGAGGGCGATTATTACGACTACTTGGAGGCACGTTTTAATGTCAAGAAGATGCAGAGCCATTTCAAGTACTGGCTCGAGGAACCTTCGGCACCGGAATGGTGGGCTTTTGAAGAGATGGTATACCTGTATCGCTTTCCCGGCTTTCCTTCCAAAGTCTCCAGAGAAGAATACAAATGGCATGTAACAAAGCTCAAGGATGCCTGGTCAGTTGCGATCGGCAAATTCAAGAAAGGGCGGACAGAGAAGGACAGTGCTTCCATTCCCCGGGGGCCAACTGGACCGAGAAAGATGCTTGTACGTGCATACATGCAGAAAAAGAGTGACTTCAAGGACGCCCGTAAGGTCAAGAGATTGTTCGAGGTTCTAGACGATGACCAAATTCCTGTACCCCCTCTAAAAGGAAGACCTGAACTCGGCCGGGTCTTTCGATGGACAAAACTGATTGAGAGAGGCGAGAACTCTCGATCGTACAAGAATCGTATTGCGGTTCTCAGGCGCGATCTCCACCCCAGGGAGAAGAAAAAGAAGAGCTAGGGAAAGCGCAACTGTCCCCAGCTGTCCCTCAAGGCATCCAAACTCCACGAAACCGATCCAATCCAGGTAGTTGTCCTTGGCTCCAAGCCTCTCTGCCCCTGATACTTAACACCTTGCCCGTTTTATTCTCAACTTGCTTGCCAGAGCTCGCTCTTGCGGACAAATTCCGTCCCCATGTCAAATAGGATTTACGAAAGAACTCTATCTGAGCCCCCAAGAGTTTGCGAAACAGTTGTCTCTAAGCCGGTGGACTGTCTATTCCTGGGCCTCAGACGGGCTCATTCGATCAGTGAAAATCGGTCGACTTGTTCGCATACCGGAAAGTGAACTAACTCGGGTGACCCAGTCAGGAATCTGGGGTGCCTCAAATGAAAGGGAAGAGAATAACGGAGCTCAAGCGGATTGACGTTCTTCGCAGACTCGGAAGTGATCAGGAGAGCCTGATCTCGGAACTGCTCGCGATCGATAGGAAGCTCGGGAAATCTAGCGAGGCTACCCAGGAATCCTTACTAGACGCCCGGAGAACAGGCATCGCCCTTGCCAAGAATTACTTTCGGTCTCTCATGGCCGAGCTCTCTGACCCAGACGCTTCCCGCACCGGAGGACCGCTGTGAGTATGAATTTGCTCTGTCTCGATGTTGCTCGCGTGGGTGGCCTCCTCGAAAGCTAGGCAGCGCAAGCAGAATTGCAGGGGGAGTTATGGGGAAGATATGGAAAAGTTTGAGGATATTTTCAAAGCAATTTGCGAGGTTCACGTGGAACTGCTGCGACACGAGGCGGAGCTTTCAACATTGATAGACGAATTGAAGCAGGACAGAGCAGAGCAAAAGGTAGCGGGACGGTTCCTCATTGCTCTACTCAGTCGACTCGACCAGGTGAAACTCGGGCACGCTCTTGAGCTACAGCTGGAGGACATGGAAGCTGAACAGCGGAGGGTCAAGCGGTTCCGAAGAAGGGGGGCCGCATGAACGTGGAAGAAATACTCGAGAATGCTGGAGCCCACCACATCAATGAAGGCGTCGGGCTTAATATGGTCGAAGGCTTCTTGAATAGCCTTAACGACATCCTGAAGGGTTGTGACAAGGCTCAGGTTGAACTAGCGAAAACGGGAGCTATTCAGGTATTAGCGGATGCCGGAATTCGAGCACCCTCGCGGGTAGTTGCCGCTGTACTAAAGGCGAAGGAACCAGAGGAGGAGGCCTCAACCGATAATGGGAACCGGGGCCAGAGCATCATTCTGAGTGACCCGGAACCGTGGGACTATCCAGTGGAAGCTCAGGAACTCCTGGGTGACATCGTCGCATTCTTGAAGCGGTTCCTGGTATTACCACAAGCGGGCCCCGCGACTGTTGCTTTATGGATTGTCCACACCTATGGGTTGGCGGCCTTTTTTATCTCGCCCATCTTAGCCGTATTGAGTTCCCAGAAGAGGTGTGGAAAAACCTTGGCGTTGGACATTCTCGGCAGGTTGGTGAGTCGTCCGCTGTTCTCCGGCAACCTGACGGCGGCGGTTGCATTTCGAGCGGTCGAGAAATTCCAACCAACGCTCTTAATAGATGAGGCCGACACCTACTTACCCAAAAACGATGAATTGAAGTGCGTCTTAAATTCGGGACACAGGAAAGCAACGGCAACCATAGTCCGGGCCGTGGGTGAGGACTTTGAGCCTCGGGTTTTTTCATGTTGGTCTGCTAAGAGTATCGCTGGGATTGGAAAGTTGCCTGATACGCTCGAGGACCGTTCCATCGTTGTGGAGATGAGGCGCAAGACTCCACGGGAGCAAGTTGAGCGTTTACGACAGGAATCCACAGTTGTGGAGTCTGAGGAACTCAGGCAGAGAATACGCCGCTGGTTTGATGACAACTTGGAAAATTTGAGAAAGGCTGAACCAGAGCCTTTAGCAGAACTCAGCGACCGCGGGAACGATAACTGGCTTGCGCTCCTGGGAGTTGCCGATATTGCCGACGGTGAATGGCCGAAGGCAGCACGAGCGGCGGCCAAGATACTCTCCGGCAAGAATGAGGAGAACTCTGTCGGGGAACAACTCCTCGAAGATATCAAGAGCCTATTCCAGGAACGGCACACCGGAGAGTTGACAAGTCAGGAGATCGTTGACCACCTCGTGAGCCTGGAGGGTAGACCCTGGCCTGAGTGGAAGCGTGGAAAGCCGATTACCAAGACTGGTATCGCTCGCCTCCTGGGTCCATTTAAGATCAAGCCGACACAGTTCAAAGTTGCCGGTGAGAAACAGCGTGGATACCTGATTGAACAGTTCAAAGATGCTTTCCTTCGCTATACCTCCCAGGTTGAAGTGGTACCAACGGTACTACCCAGTAGTGGCACGGGTTTCAGCGATGTTACCAAACGGTACCGGGAGGGTAGCGGTACCGTTTCGAATAACGGCTCAAACCCTGATGAACAGGGAGTTGTACCGTTAGTACCGGATGAAAACTGGGAATATAGGGATATTGGGGAAGAAGAAACATCCTCCGTGCTTCCTGAAGAGGGCGAGAAAGATGCCTCAAACCTTGATGAGCCGGACATCCTTACGGGTCTTACACCTAAAAAAGGGGGTGTAGAGGATAACGTGCGGTATCAGGTCACATTTGATGGTGAAGAATTAATCTACAGAAGGGATGAAAAGAGCCTCTAGCTAGAGGAAGAGGCAGCACATATGAATCAGGCAATCAAGATTATCGAAGTTTTTGATCGGATGGCATTCTCGACTTCGAGGGCTGCTAGATATATCGGTTGCTGCGCCAACAGCCTGAGGAAGAAGGCGAACCTTGGCCTCATTCCCTGTCGCCGCGATGAGGCCGGCCATCGCGTGTTCCTAAAAAAAGACCTGGATGATTACCTTGAGAACTTGCCCGTTTATGACCGTAGTGATATTCCTTTCCGTGGCCGACTTGTGAAAGACCGGACGCGGGAAGGAGGTGACGCATGACCGTCCGAGGAGAGAAAGCCAGGCGCGGCGACAAGCTTCAGATTATTTGCGATCGCACGTGGCCGGACGGAAAGCGGTTCCGAAGAGTCATGCCTAATCGAAAGGTTGCGCAAGAGGTCGATGCACTGATTCAAGCGGCAATTACCCTCGGGACCTGGAGGGACCTTCGAAAAGGATTCGAACACGGCAGCTGTGGGGACATGTCCATCCAGCAATATGCTGATCATTACTTGGAGGCCTACTGTAAGGTGAGGAACAAGTCCTGGAAGCGAAAGGAAGACTCCCTGAGGCACATCAAGCGCCTGCTTGGAAAGAAAGGGCTGAGGGATATGGAACTCAGAGATGCCCACGTGTTCGTTGCGAAACGGCTCGGAGAAGAGGTCAAAGCGGCTACCGTCAATCGAGACATCACAGTCCTCAAGCACATGTTCGAATTCGCACTGGATGAGGGGATTTTGAAGACGAATCCAATCGCTCGAATCAAGAAGCTCAAGGAGCACCGCGAAGAGCGAAGACGTGTAACCGAGCAGCAGATCCGTAAGATCCTGAGGCACTTGCTGTTTCCTGTGAAACAGATCGTTATCTTTATTCTTGAGACAGGTTGCCGTCCCAGCGAAGCCTTGAGGCTGAAACATGAACACGTGCAGATAGAAAAGCAGACCGTGATCCTCAATCTTCGCAAAGGAGGTGACAACGCACTCGTCGCCCTCACGTCCAGAGCTGTCGAGGCGATGCTGGAGGTTCCGCCGTTGCCCGGGTGTCCTTATGTTTTTTGGAACCCAAAGACCGGGACCAGGTACGAACGCATCAATGAAACTTTTCGGCGAGCCCGT
>JAUVSF010000472.1 GCA_030597245.1 Acidobacteriota bacterium | reverse complement strand
GCGCTTACCGGCAGTCGCTCCACCCACTCGGCCTCCTCGACCGACCATGCGGAGGCGGGTGCTTTAGCTCCCGCGCATTTCTGGAAGCTGATGAATCGCCGCCGTGAGCTTCCTCAGCCGTAGGATTTACCACCAAGTCACAAAGGACACCAGGGGAAGGACGAAGTGCGATTTGCGATTTTCGAACGGGACACCCGGACTCACAAGCCTTCCCGCCTGTAACAAGGAACAACCACAATCGCCGCTTGTCATTCGCCGCTTGTCATTTGACATTTGACATTCGACATTGTCCTGGCGGAGGGGGTGGGATTCGAACCCACGGTACAGGTTTTGCCCGCACAACGGTTTTCAAGACCGCCGCCTTAAACCACTCGGCCACCCCTCCGGGAAAAGTACCAACTCCCAAGGACCAACTCCCAAGGGAAGACTCAAGACTCAAGCCCCAAGACCCCAGAAGACGGTATTCTACCATTCCTCGAGTCAGGCGGCGGAGGCGGAACCCTCTTTCACCAGGGCCTTCAGATACTCGCGGCGCATTCTGGCGATGTTCGCGATCGAAATCTCCTTGGGGCAGACGGCTTCACACTCACCGTGGTTAGAGCAGTTGCCAAAGCCTTCGATATCCATCTGGTCCACCATGCGGAGAACTCTTCGTTCCCGCTCGGGATGCCCTTGCGGCAGAAGCGCAAGCTGCGAGATCTTCGCGGATGTGTAAAGCGCAGCTGAAGCGTTCGGACAGGAAGCTACACAGGCTCCACACCCGATACAGGCTGCAGCGTCCATCGCCAGTTCCGCATTCTTCCGGGTAACTGCGATCGCACTCGCCTCCGGGGCTTGGCCCGTATTCACCGAGACATAGCCTCCTGCAGACATGATTCTGTCGAAGGCGCTTCGATCCACGACCAAGTCGCGAATCACAGGAAATGCTCTGGCACGCCACGGTTCGACCACGATCGTGTCGCCATCCTTGAAATGGCGCATGTGAAGCTGACACAGCGCCGTCGCGTGTTCGGGGCCGTGAGCTACTCCGTCGACCACTGCCCCACACGACCCACAAATGCCTTCGCGGCAGTCGCTATCGAATTCAACGGGTTGCTCTCCCGCTGCCAGAAGGTCTTCGTTGAGAAAGTCAAGAAGCTCCAGGAAGGACATGTCGGGCGAGACATTCTCTACCGTGTAGGAAGCGAGTTTTCCTTTTTGGATCGGACCTTCCTGCCGCCAGACTCGAAGATGAATGGTCATTGACTTACTCATGAGGTGTCCTTCCTACTTGTAACTCCGGGTCGCCAGCTGTACGTTTTCGAATTCGAGGTGTTCCTTGTTGAGGGTCGGTTCCTGGTCAACTCCGTTGAACTCCCAGGCAGCTGCGTAAGCAAACTCGTCATCTCGCCTCAGAGCCTCTCCCTCCTCGGTCTGGTACTCCTCCCGAAAATGGCCGCCGCAGGATTCCTTACGGTTCAGAGCATCGCGGGCCATCAGTTCCCCCACCTCTATATAGTCGGCAACACGGCCCGCAAATTCGAGGTACTTGTTCAGGTAGTCCGCCTCCCCAGGCACTTTGACGCCTTCCCAGTATTCCTTTCGCAGCTTTCGAATCGCCTCGATAGCGTGCTTCAGACCTTCCTCATTGCGCCCCATCCCAACGTTGTCCCACATGATCTGACCCAGTTCGCGGTGGAATTGCCGGGGAGATTTGTCTCCTTTAACGGAAAGCAGTGTGTCAAGCCGCTTCCTTGTTTCCTCCGCTGTCTCCGAGAACTCTGGAGCGGTGACTTCCACCGGTGGGAGGTCCATACCTCCGAAGTAGTCCCCAATCGTGTAGGGAATCACGAAGTATCCATCAGCCAGCCCCTGCATCAGGGCGCTGGCTCCCAGCCGGTTGCCCCCATGATCGGAGAAATTAGCCTCGCCCAGCACGTAGAGACCTGGGACGGTACTCATCAGGTTGTAGTCAACCCAGAGGCCTCCCATCGTGTAATGCACGGCCGGATAGATCCGCATCGGGACTTTGTAGGGATTCTCGGCCGTGATCTTCTCGTACATGTCGAAGAGGTTGCCATATTTGTTTCGGATGTAGTCGATGCCTTCACGTTCGATGGCATCGGCGAAATCCAGGTAGACGGCTAATCCGGTCCTCCCTACCCCGCGGTCTTCATCGCAGACAGCCTTCGAAGCTCGTGAAGCTACATCACGGGGAACCAGGTTTCCGAAGCTTGGATACCTTCTCTCGAGGTAGTAGTCTCGTTCCTCTTCCGGAATCTCTGTTGCCGGCCGCTTGTCCCCCTTTGTCTTCGGAACCCAAATCCGTCCATCGTTTCGCAAGCTCTCACTCATCAGCGTCAGCTTCGATTGGTGATCTCCGGAGACCGGAATGCAGGTCGGGTGAATCTGAGTGAAGCAGGGATTCGCAAACAAGGCCCCTCGCCTGTAGCAGCGCCACGCGGCAGTCACGTTGGAGTTCACCGCGTTGGTAGACCGGCAGTACGCATTCCCATAGCCGCCGGTTGCCCGAAGCACGGCGTGGGCCGCGTACTTCTCGATCTCCCCGGTGACGAGATTCCTGCAGATGATTCCTCGAGCCCTGCCATCCACGACAACCAGGTCGAGCATCTCCCGTCGTGGAAAGAGCGTGACCTGTCCTTTGTCAATCTGGCGCATCAAAGTACTGTAGGCGCCGAGAAGCAACTGCTGGCCGGTTTGTCCGCGGGCGTAGAAGGTTCTGGATACTTGCGCTCCACCAAAAGACCGGTTGTCCAGATATCCGCCGTACTCGCGGGCGAAAGGAACACCCTGGGCAACACACTGGTCGATGATGTTGTTGGACACCTGAGCCAGGCGGTAGACATTGGCCTCACGAGAGCGGAAATCACCTCCCTTAATCGTGTCGAAGAACAAACGCCAGATGCTGTCGTTGTCATTCGGGTAGTTCTTGGCCGCGTTGATTCCGCCTTGCGCAGCAATGCTGTGCGCGCGGCGCGGAGAATCGTGTATGCAGAACGCCTGGACATTGTAACCAAGTTCACCGAGGCTGGCTGCGGCCGAAGCACCGGCCAGGCCGGTCCCTACAACGATGACATTGAACTTCCGCTTATTGGCAGGATTGACCAGCTTGATCTTGGCCTTATGATTGTCCCACTTTTCGGAGAGTGGTCCGTCGGGAATCTTCGCATCGAGCTTCATCATGCCGCCCCTCCAATGTAGAACCAAACCGGAATCACCAGAAAGCCGATCGCAAGGACGACGGCGATGACGACTCCGATAACCTGGATAATGGGTGTGCAACGTGGATCGTTAAGTCCCAGCGACTGGAATGCGCTCCAGAAACCGTGACGAAGGTGATACCCGAAGAGGATCATGCAAAGAACGTAAGGGATTACGTACACCTCTCGAGCAAACGACTCTGCCACTAGACGATAAAGGTCTCGGGCAGTTTCACCATCCAGGACAATGGTGTAACCTTCCGCAATACCGGGGCCATACTTGAAGTTTATCAAGTGGATGACGGTGAAAACCGCCACAACCAACCCCGTCCAGATCATCGTCCTGGAAGAGATGTTCATTCGACTTGTATGACCCTGTCCGACACTCACCTCATAACTGTCCGGGCGTGCACGCCAATTCCCCAACGTGACCCATATCGCTGTCACGATATGGACGAGAAAGAACGATGCAAGGATGGCCTCCGCTACGTAGACAAGCCCGCCAAGGCTCATAAGCTTATGGGCATAAGTATTAAAAGCCGCAGGCCCCACGAAGAGCAGGAGATTGCCTACTAAGTGCACACAGACGAAAATGACGAGAGAAAGTCCGGTCATGGCCATCAGAATCTTCTTGGCAACTGTCGTCCAGATTCCGATCGCACTGTTTGACATGTTCAGGACTCCACTGATGTTTGGTTCAATCGCCAACTAACATAACAACTCGCTCACAATAACATGAAGAAGATCGATTTTTAACCGGGGAAACGGTTATCGGTTATCGGCCTGCCCTCCATAGCTTCAGCGAAGGAGGGTAATCGGTGAACGGTTATCGGTGACCCTGAGGCTTGGTATCTTCGTTCGTGCTCGTGCTCGTGCTCGTGCTCGAAGAATCCCTTGGCGAAGGAGCGCCTCTGCGTGAAAAGAAATTCAGCTCACGCCAAGCCGCAAAGAACGCAAAGAGAGTATGAGGTTTTTCGATGGCCGCTTTGTCGATGCCCTGAAAACCCTTAGCGGACTTGGCGCCTTTGCGTG
>JAUVSF010000116.1 GCA_030597245.1 Acidobacteriota bacterium | reverse complement strand
GAGACCGAAACTGCACGCCCTGACCGTACCCCGAGACCCCTGACCACTCAATTCAGGCTTCAGGAACGTCGAAACCACTCGATTCTTGATCGTTCGCACGGACTCGATCTGGGCTCCTTGCCCCTCAGCGTCCGGCCAACGTATTTAAGCAGGCAATAGACTCGGCATCAGGGCGTAGAGTCCGCACCTCACCTTGTCGTCCCTTGTCCCCACAAGAAAAGCAGTGTCCCCTATTCCCCCTATTCCCCCTATTTCGCCAGCGTATCCCGTCTGTGCTACAGTGATCTTGGAGAATGGAAGTGACATTGTGAGCAAGACCGCAATGGTGAGGGCCAGATTGGAGCCCGATCTGAAGGACTGCGCCGAGGCCATTTTTCACCGTCTCGGACTCAATACCACGCAGGCAATCACGATGTTCTACAAACAGGTTGAGCTTCGTGACGGGCTTCCGTTCGACGTAGTCGTTCCAACCCCGACCACGAAGCGGACGTTCGAAGCCTCCGAGGCCGGACGTGATCTGGTCGTCTGCGAGGACGCAGACGACATGTTCCGCAAACTCGGGATCTGATGTACCCACCTGCCTACACGAAACAGTTCGCAAAGGACCTGAAGCGCTGCCAGAGTCGCGGCAAGAACCTTGACAAGTTCAAGATCATCGTCCGCAGCCTGCTCGCAGGCGAACCACTCGACCCGATCCATCGCGACCATCGCCTCATCGGCAACTTCGTCGGCCGGCGTGAGTGCCATATCGAGTCCGATTGGCTGCTGGTCTATTGAGTCGAGAGCGATCGAATGTACTTTGAGAGAATGGGCACGCACTCGGACCTGTTCAAGAAATGATGCGATCCGACAAGGATGCTGCACGCTATCGTAATGAAGGCGATGATCTCCATTTTGTTTCCACAGCGAGTGCAGATTAACGGGTCGATCTCAAAGATCTTTCTGAGCAGGCGGGCCACGCGGCGGGCACGGCCCAGTTGCAGCGCCGGCCTCGGGCGAAACGCCGGGTTGTCTCTTGAGAAAGAGTATTCGACCGACGAGTAGACTTCTGCTGGTGACGTGAGGCGTAGCTAGCGGGGTAATAGAGAACATCTACATCGTTGGGACTCGCCAAGAAAACCCAGGGAAAACAGACGCGGTTTGCAGGCTGTTGGATCACTGGATCAATAAAGAAGTTTTGGCATAGCCAAAAAAGCTTGAGTGTCCTCAGAAGCCTCTGCGAAGCTTATGGCTCAGCTCTTTAGCTGTACCCCGGCTCCTATCCTCAGCTAACAACCTCTGGGTTGAGCCGGGGTTTTCTCCGAAACCGGTACGTTTTTCTCGACTACCCCGCTTTTCTCACCAGGTTGGGCCGCGAAGTACGTGAAGAGCCCCCGGTCTCTGAGATCCCGGGGTTCCGTATGACCGTTGTGCCTCATACGGAGCCGGGTCCTTCCAGGGCCCGGGGTTCAAAGCCGTCCAGACAAGGCGCCGCGACCGAGGCCCCCGCAGTCGTACTCAACAGTCCGTCGAGCGGGCCGACCGAGCGCAACGCAGTCAGGCCCGGGCTTGAACGGTTCATAGGAACTGTGTAACAGCAGCAAAGGCCGCCGAAGGCGCGGATGCATCTGGCGACGCCGCAGCCAGTTGGTGAGAAATGCGGGTTAAGTCTCCGGTTGTTGAAGAAGGACTTCTGTCACCTGCTAGACCGCATCACCTAACAAACACACTTGCTTCTGCCTACTCAGCTTTCAAGCACAGCCCTCAGGGAAGATCGCCTTTCTAGACAAGTCTTGTCGGCTTTGGTGGCGACGTTTTCACGCCCAGCCTACGAAAAACCGTAGTTTCAGGGAACCTGGTGGTGTAGACTTCATGCTAGTGAAGGAGAAGAGTCATGGGATCGGCCTATCTGGTGAATGAATATGTGCGCGCGCGGATCAGGCGTATTCGGCTTGAAAAGGGCCTTAAGCTGGTTGATGCCGCATCTCAATCGGGGCTCGCAGTCAGTTCCTATGGCTGTATGGAGTCGGGGTATTATAGGATCAATCTCGACAGTTTGTTTCGCATACTGGGAGCTCTCGAGGCTGACATTTCGGACGTCTGGCCTCTCGAAACGCTAGCCTCTGATGCGGAAAGCAGCCCTGCCCACCAGTTGCGGGCGCAAGCCTTTCGGTTCGGCGAAGTGGTCTCGTTGGCTGGGGCCGAGGGGGCCGCGTTGTTTCGGGTCAGAGAAAGTCAATGCAGCGTTCTCTTTCAACAGACTCTTGACGATGTCCTGCTTGAGAGGCTCGTTTTACAGCTTGAGGCAGGTAAGCCAACTGTGGAGGGTGCCTGGTTTCAGAAGCAGCGGTTGGGCAGTCTTTTTATCCTGTTCCTCAAGGTCAAACAGTGTCCAAGTTACGTTGGCAAGTTGGTAGAGGACTATCTGACGATATGGAGCCAGGCTCTCCAATAGATCGCTGTCGGTTTGGGTGAACTGTTTCAACTCTCGGGTTGAGTTGCCTTTCAGGCCGAGCCGGGTCCAAGAGTTCCAGGAGTCCTCGAGATTGAAGCCGAGGCACGGAAAACAGACAGTTCGAGCCAGATGAGGAACCGCAGGTCTTTCACACTCGAAAACATCATTCCCTTGAGCCGCAGCACACCGTAGCCGAAAAAGAACAGACTTGCCAGGAGTAATCCGGTGGCTGACAGTCTGTTTGCCTTCACCAGATCCATCACGTCCTTCTTCAGGGAAGTGGAGAATTCCCGAACCAGATAACTTCTTGATTCTGGAGACGTTAACATCATTCTTACGTCAGGTGCATCGACCAGTTTACTGATATGAGCGAGTCTCAATTCAGCTTGAGCTAATCTGTCGCGTTCTGATTTTTCAATCCTGAAGGAAGCGGCGTGAAGGTAGATGAGATAAACCGCAAGCAAGATAACCAAACTACAGAGGTAGGCAAATACCAGGATGTCAGAGATTCTGGGCAACAATTCACTCACGGTCTTAGCCACTTTCTTTCCGGGCGCACGCCAGTTTCGCCGAGCCTTCTTCTCTCGTTCGTAGGGGATCGTAGTTCCATAGAGAATAGGCAAGAACGGACAGAGCAAGGAAATACATGAATGGAATGAGAAACCAGAATGCGTGCTCGGAAGTATCCAGGAGCAAAAAGGCCCCGAAGTTTATCGTTTGGGAACCGACCAATAAGGATGTTCCGGCCAGAATTCCAAACAGATTCTGCCCGATTCTGATCTTTTCACGCTGCGTGTAGAGGTCTCGGCAGACAAAAACGCAACTCGCCATCTGAACGAAAAGAGCAATCATTTGGATTCTATAGAAATAGTGGCTCCCTCTCAGCTCCATGACCTTCCACAGCAATGGCAACAGAAGAATCGATGCTACCAGCAGAAACTGCATCAGCCTCTTGACAGCGTGCGACATTCCAAACACTTTGGAATGAACGTTCCAGATGACGACGAACTGAAAGACGCTCATCATGTAGGTCGGCCAGTAGTACGCGTAATAATACTGACGAGACTCCAGACCGAACGTTGACAGCAGAATGGCCCGAAGAAACTCCACTCCCAGCACAAACAGGGTGTAGGAGTAAAACACAGGGTAATCTCTAAGCATCGGCGCAAGCCATCCACGAATAAGAATCACCAGCAGCAGCCCAATTCCGGCACCCCACAGTAGATAATCTGAAAACACCTTGAAACGAGAGTAGACCCACGTTTGTCACATCGTCAAGCTTGCCTCACTATCCCGTGAAGTGCCTCAGGTTTTTGGCCATACCAAAACTTTTGATTCCTCAGTTTTGGTATTCCCAAAAAAACTACCTCCTTAAGCATGCTCTCTGAAATGCTGAAGAAGAGGAGGTTCTATGTTAGGAATATTTTTGAGTTTGTCTCTGTTCGTGATTTGGAGTTGGGCGCCTGCACCGGTCGAAGATCCTGTGGCTACGTCGGTTGAGGTCCAGGAAGCAGGCCCTGTGTCGTCTTTCGGGACGGCCCCCCCGCCACCGCTACCGCCTCCTAAGACGAGGTAAGAGTGAGGCTGCGGCCCACGAGTATGGCGCTGCTTGTCTCTACCAAACGTTTGAGTCGGCCAGGAACAACAAATGGACTTGTTAAGTCTTCTTAGCGGGTAAATGACCATGAGCGTTGAGAACCTGAGTATCCTTCATTCAGCTAACCGTGGCGGCGAGAGACAGATTCATGTTCTTGTGGTGAATGGAAGCGGCGTCACCAGCGCGACGATTAACTTCAGTATTGAGGGTAAGGATCATTACGAGTATGTCGTCCTGGAACCCGGCGAAAGAAGAAACGTGAGCATTTCCCACACAGAAGCCGGCCGTTGCTGGGTGGTTGTCACGGCCAGTGGTTGCAGCCTGGAAACAAGCAAGCGGCTTGACCTCGATGCCTCAGAGTCTTTTTAATCAGAGACTTGGCGTTGGAAACGGCTGGAACTGGCGTGGAGTGGGGAACTGTGAGTTGGTGACAGAAGTCATTACAGAAACTCCGTTCCGATTCTCTGACGGAGGAAACCCAGACTCCGGTAAACCCCGGATGTTGGCGTTCTTGCAGCCTCTAGTGTCAAACAGTCGCTCTTCAGTGGAGTCGTTCCACATCGACGTAGTGGACTCCGATTTCCAACTGAGTCATTTCGAGAATTGCTTCAAGTCTCCCCGGGCCTGCAGGTAACTGAATCTCGTCGAAAGTCACTTCGTCGTCTCCCGCCTCGAAGGAGATTTGGTCATCAACCGGTCCGATCCTCAGGTGCGCGGTTCCGTCGAACTTCGCCGGGGGGAATCGGAATTGGATACGATAGGTTCCGTTGTTCCTTACGTCAACTTCCCAGTAACCCAGTCCTTCGGTCCCCCAGCCGGCTCGAGGCCCCCGCCAATCCTGTCGGGTAAGGGTCACAGGATTCTCGTGTTCGGTTCCCAAGTGAATCTGTGGCGGGTCATACCCTCTGGTCGCCGAAACGTCTTGAAACCAATCCTCATAGGCTTCCTGCATACGATTGACCGTCTCCGGATACTCTCCGGAGAGATCGTTCTGCTCACCGGGCTCTGCTTCCATGTCGTAAAGGGCCCAATGAGGATCCTCTGGCGGCGGACCAGGACTCCATCCCTCCGCCTGAACCAGTTTCCATTTCTGAGACCGCGCGGCGCAAGCCCTTCCCATGTCCGGAACGTCACCCCGGTGGGACTGGAAAAAAAGCACTCGATCAGGCCAATCACTTGTTGGTTCCTTCAGGAGGGGAGCCAGGCTTACGCCGTCAAACCGAAGTCCGATTGGCGTTTTCACTCCACACAGATCCAATAGAGTAGGTGCAATGTCGATGTGAGCGGCAATGCGATCTATCTTCACACCGGGCCCAAACTGTCCATTCCAACGAATGAAGAAGGGTACTCGAATCCCTCCCTCAAACACCGAAGCCTTTCGGCCGCGAAGTCCAGCGCTGAAGCGCGGCTGCTGATGACCGTTGTCAGTCATGAAGATGACAATCGTTTTCTTCTCGAGTTCAAGCTCTTCCAGGCGTGTCAGAAGTCTGCCCAGGTTCCAGTCGATGTTGGCGATCATCCCGTAGACTTTGGCCGTGGTTTCGTCCAACCCCTTCTCCAGGTATGGGGTAAACCACTCCGGACCTATCTGAAGTGGAGTGTGCGGTGCGTTTGTCGAAAGGTAAAGGAAAAAAGGCTGGTTCTGGTGCCTTTCAACGAAGTCGATCGCAGCCTCGAAAAAGATGTCCGTGCAATAGCCTCGGGTCTGAATGTCGACTCCGTTTTCTTGCAGGATCGGGGCGAAGTAGGTGTTGCCTGGAGGGTCAGAAGGTTGCCCTATGCCACCACCTCTGTGGACTAGCGACTCCTGAAATCCCTGGTCCATTGCCCTGAGTGGATAGTTATCGCCGAGGTGCCATTTGCCGAATATTCCTGTGGTATAGCCAGCGGTTTGAAGCAGTTCGGCCAGGCTGAGTTCTTCCGGATACATCAGGGCTCTCCCCAGATAGGTGTCTGTAACACCGGTACGATAATTGTAACGCCCTGTCATCAGACTGGCCCGAGTTGGGGCACAAACCGGCGAGACGTAGAAATGAGTCAGCTCGATACCCTGTGTGGCGAAGCGATCGAGTTCCGGAGTCTCGATCAGGTCGTTGCCGTGAGACCCCAGGTCGCCGTACCCTTGATCGTCTGTCATGACCAGGATCACGTTTGGAGCCTGTCGCTCTTGCTCTGGGTTCGAACAGTCGGCTATCACGAAGGACAAGGCCAGAATTCCGAGGGTTGTTATAAGCTTCTTTCGGTTGGGGACCACCGGACTCTCCACTTCCAAATCTCCTTTTCGTTTCCTGACCCTCTACTTTGGCACAGTTATCCAGGAAGGCAAGTCGCGGACATGAGGCGCCGGGCCATTTTTCGAACTCACGGGGGGGGTCCTACCTGGTTGTGTGTCCATCATGACGAGTTCCGGTCGCCGTGCAAAATAGCCTGAACTTTTGTTCTCTGTAATTCGTCTCAGCTGTAGGAGGCGCAAATGAAAGTATTCGGTGAGCAGACCAGGTACGTTTTCTCGGGGTTCGTGATCAGTATGGCCGTCATGATTTCTATCGGCGGCTTATGGGCTGTGACTCCTGATTCGTTGACCCAAACTTTTGAGGTTGCACCAGGAGGGCTGTTGAAGGTTCGTGCGGAGCGTGGCTCAGTGGAGGTCACTTCAGGGGGGTCCGGCCAGGTTCAAGTTGAGATAGTCCCGAAAGGAGGGGACTTGGACGAGTTGCAAGACGATTTCAAAATCAGCTTTGAACAGACAGGGAACGATGTGCTGGTCGAGATTGAACGAAAGAGTTCCCTCAGTAACTGGTTTAACTTCGGGGGAGAAAGTTTCATCGTTTATGCGACGGTTCCTTTTGAATTCAATGTGGATCTGGTGACTTCCGGAGGGCACATCTCTGTGGCTGACTTGAGAGGTGATGTGAAAACGACGACTTCGGGGGGTGGCTTGAGTTTTGGCCAGATCGAGGGCCCCATCTGGGGCAGGACTTCAGGGGGAGGAATTCGGTTAAGTGAATGCAGAGGCAACGTTGACGTCGAGACGTCAGGAGGTGGAATCGAAATCGGTGAAGTTGATGGAACTCTTAAGGCATACACTTCCGGCGGATCGATTTCGATAAAAGCGGCATCCGGATCGGCTGAGCTCGGGACTTCAGGAGGGAACATCCGAATCGAGAATGTTGCGGGCGAGGTTGATGCAAAGACCGCGGGCGGATCGATCGAAGCCGCTCTGTTAGAACAACCCGAAGGGGATTGCTATCTGGGCACCTCCGGGGGAAACGTGACGGTTACACTGGCCGCTGACTTGCGCTTTGACATCGATGCGAAGACGAGCGGCGGGCAGGTGAGGACCGACCTGCCGTTGAGCGTCCAGGGAACCGTTAGTAAGACGAAGGTTCAGGGCAAGCTTAACGGGGGAGGTCCGAGACTGGTTCTCCGTACGTCCGGAGGCAATATCCGCATCAAAGAAGGTCATACTCTTCACTGACCTATATAGTCCGCACCATGAAGAAGCTCCAGATATTTCAGGTTGACGCATTTGCTGATCAGGTCTTCAAAGGGAATCCGGCGGCCGTCGTCTTGGTCGAGGGTAAGTTGAGTGATGCTCAAATGCAGTCGATCGCGGCAGAGAACAATCTTTCGGAAACTGCCTTTGTGACACCCGGCGGCGAGGCTTTCGGCCTGCGGTGGTTTACGCCGACTTTGGAAGTCGACCTGTGCGGGCATGCGACCTTGGCGAGCGCATACGTTCTTTTCGAGACGGGCCTCGCGGAGGGTGGGCAGGTCAGTTTCGAGACCCTCAGTGGATGCCTGAAGGTGGCAAGAGAAGGGGATTGGTTGAGTCTGGACTTTCCTACTCGAAGGCCTGTGCCCGGAACAGTTCCAGCGGAACTATCCATGGTTCTTGGTGCGTCTCCAAGTGAGGTGTTGCAGTCACGCGATCTGCTGGTGGTGTTCGAAAAAGAAGAGACCGTCGCGCAACTTGAGCCGGATTTCGCCGGGATTGCAGCCCTTGATGCTTTTGCAGTTATTGTGACGGCTCTGGGAAATGAGGTGGACTTCGTATCGAGGTTCTTTGCTCCCAAAGCGGGCATTCCCGAGGACCCGGTTACCGGATCCGCGCATTGTACGCTGATTCCGTTTTGGGCGGACCGGCTCGGCAAGTCAAAGCTTCGAGCCCGCCAGATTTCGGAACGGGGCGGGGATCTTAAGTGCGAGAATCGGGGAGAAAGGGTTATCATCAGCGGCAAAGCTGTAGAGTACCTGCGCGGTGAGATTTGCCTCGAAACCTAGCATGGAATACTCACTGATAAAGAGCTTGTTCCGCGCGAACAGTGGCCTCAAGGCACTTTTGGATAGAACTGAGAATTTCTACTCGCAAACAGTTTCTGATGAGTTATTCAACCTTTAATCAGTCGGGGTTCCTCTGGGACTGTACTTCGAAACTGCCGGGCCCACCAAGGTTTTGGGTGTCAGGGGTCGGGTTGACCTGCTTCCTTCTGATAGGGTTTCTAGCGGGCTGCAATGGTGGGCCTTCTTCTCCAGATTGGGACTCATTGAAACGCGAGATTCGAAACGAGTTCCCAACTGTCTCAACGATCACCACTGACGAGTTGGCAGAATGGTTGAATACGCCGGAAAGGCCGCAGTTGCTTTTGCTTGATGCCAGAAGTCAGGAGGAATTTAGGGTCAGTCACCTGAGAGGGGCAGAATCTGTTCCGTCGCAAGGTGAAGCTTTGGAGGTTTTGGAGTCTACAAGGGAAGATCGGCGAATCGTCGTCTACTGCTCAGTTGGGTACAGGTCCGCTGCCCTCGTCGAAGCACTTCAGGAACGAGGTTTTGGGGAGGTCTACAATCTCGAAGGATCCATCTTCGAGTGGGCGAATCAGGGGCGCCCCGTTTTCCGTGAAGGGCAGCAAGTCGGCAAAGTACACCCTTATGACGAAAAATGGGGAAGGTTCCTGAATCGCAATTTGTGGAGCTGGGGGAACAGCAAGTAACAGGCAGGCAGCGTCGGATTTACGATTTACTACTTGTCACGTGTCACTTGGCATTTGACATTTGACATTTGACATTTGTCCCCGTCACCCTCTCACGGCCCATCGGAAGAGGTTGGAAAGTCTAAGAGGTTGTCCTTGCAGGAGAATCCCGACTCTGAAAATGCGTCCTCCCACCCACACAGAGAGCACTACAGTTAGAATGATCCCGACCAGACCGACCCAGGGTTGCCACCACGGTACTCCCCCAGGGGTACTCATGCGCAATAGCATCAGGAGCGGTGTAAAGGGTGGAAAAAGTGACATCCAGGTAGCGAAGCTACTCATCGGGTCCTTAAGTACTGGAACCATAACGAAAAGCGGAATCATTACCGGCATCATCGCGGGCATTGTCACCGTTTGTGCTTCCTTGACGTCGTTGCACGCCGAACCGAGAGCTGCATAAGCGGCTCCCAGCATAACGATGCTCAGGAAAGTGTAGAGGAAGAACCATGGCAGGATTTCGTAGGGAACGAATTCAGGGCTGCCACCCCGATTCACTGCTATAATCCCGACGCTCACGTAAACCGCAGATCCAGTCATGGAGACAGCGACCCCTCCCAGAACTTTGCCCATCATGAACTCGAATGGCTTTACCGACCCAAGAATCACTTCGGCGATACGCTGACTCTTCTCTTCCATCACCGAGTTGAGTAAGGGCACCGCTCCCATCATCACCAGGATGAACATGAGGGCAATGATCGCCATTGGTACAAAAACCGCCTCTATCTCGTTGCTTCGCTCGGCTTCTCCAATCGTTCCCGTATCAGGATCAACCGAAACAAGGCCTAACCCCTGCACGGAAACCCAGTCGAAGAGATCCTCGGTCAGGGATTCATCTACGCCGATTTCAACCAACCGCATGTCACGTAGATGTTGGTTGAGCGGCCCCTCTATCCACCTGCGGGAATCGTCCAGTGCCGCATTTTGCCCGTAAAAAAATGCCTGATCAGCTTCCTCGTTCTCACCAGGGTGAAGGACTGCCGAACCGATCTCAATAAAGGCGTGAAGCTCCCCGTTCCTCACTCTTTCCGAGAGAGCGAGGCGCTGAGCCTGAGGGTTACTGATGTCCGGCTCTATCACTTCAATAAGGTAAGCGGGTTTCAACTTCTTTCCGTCCTTACGCCGATATACTTCCGACGCGCTCCTTTCCTCAGCCGCAAGCACGAGTGCCTCAGCCAGAATCCCGGAGTGGTCGATTATCGCCAGCTTCCGATCGGTCGTGTCGATATTGTCAGCGGTCAGCAACATGACGAGGGCTCCTCCACTCATCAGCAGCGGGGCAACGAAGAGCCCTATGATGAATCCTTTTGTCTTTACCGCCGCGAGGTATTCTCGCTTAGCGATCTTGAGCACTTTCCTCATCGGTTGTCTCTCCCGCCTCCGGTCCTGCGATCCGAACGAAAATATCGTGTAGAGAAGGTTTGGCAATTTCGAACTTATGGACCCGTGTGTGCGACATGATCTCCTTCAGAATCTCCTGCGAGTCTCTTGAGTCGGACACTCGCAATTCCTGGGTCTGGCCGAGGTTGGTCACTTTCTCAACCCCTCTAATGTTGCTTAGCGAAGATCGACCGTTATCGACCACGAGCCTCAGAACGTCCGAACCGTAGCGGCTCTGGATGGTGTCAAGAGTCCCGTCCAGCACCTTCTTGCCCTTAAAGATCATGAAAATGAAGTCACACATTTCCTCGGCTACGCTCATGTCGTGAGTACTGAAGATGATTGTCGCGCCACGCCTCTGAAGGTCCAGGATAGCCTCTCTTATGACGTCTGCATTGACCGGATCCAGCCCAGTGAAGGGTTCATCCAGAATGATCAGGTCAGGTTCGGAGACGATAGTAGCAATGAACTGAATCTTCTGAGCCATTCCCTTGCTGAGGGCTTCGACCCTCATTTTTGCGGTCTCGGCGATCCCCAAAGCCTCCAACCAATAGTCAACCTGCCGCTTTACGTTCTTTCCGTTCTTGAGACTGCCGTAGAAACGAAGGAGTTC